>CAIQBQ010000061.1 GCA_903870105.1 uncultured Alphaproteobacteria bacterium
ACCCACTCGTTGAATTGCTCTTCGGTAACTAGGCCCGAAGAAAGTGCGGCGGCTTTTAAGGTCGTGCCTTCTTTGTGCGCTTTTTTGGCGATTTTGGCGGCATTGTCGTAGCCGATGTAAGGATTTAATGCGGTTACTAACATTAAAGATTGTTCGAGTAATTGCTCGATTCGTTCGCGATTGGCAACGATTCCAACAAGGCACTGATCAATGAAACTATTAATTCCGTCATTCAAAAGATTCAGTGATTCAATCACGTTGCGAATAATCATCGGGCGGAAAACATTTAATTCAAAATGTCCGTTCGAGCCACCCACAGTTACTGCCACATGGTTCCCCATTATTTGGCAAGCGATCATTGTTAGCGCTTCACATTGTGTTGGATTAACTTTTCCCGGCATGATTGAAGAGCCTGGTTCATTTTCAGGAAGGCTGATTTCACCAAGGCCAGAGCGCGGGCCAGAGGCCAAGAAACGAATGTCGTTGGCAATTTTCATGCAAGAGGTTGCAAGAGAATTTAGCGAGCTAGAGAAGTTCACTAATTCGTCGTTACAAGCCAAAGCAAAGAATTTATTTTTGTTGGTGAAGAAGCTGTCAGCCCCTGCTAAGCCTAGTTTGGCGAGATTTGAATCTTTAACTTTCCAGACGCCGTCAGCCAAAATTGTGCGACCTAAATCAAGATCTAAAAGTTTTTTGTGTAAAGATTTTAAACCAGAAACTTCAGTGATTTTTTCAGCGAAATTTACCGCGAATTTCGGGTGGCAGTTAAGACCAGTTCCAACTGCTGTTCCACCTTGCGCTAAAGCCGTGACGTATAAAATTGATTGAGAAATAAATACTGCCGCAGTTTGAATTTGAACTTTGTAAGCAGAAAATTCCTGACCCAAAGTTACTGGGGTTGCATCTTGCGTGTGAGTGCGGCCAATTTTAACAATGTCTAAAAATTCTTTTTCTTTTTTGCCTAGCTCGTTGGCGAAACGAACAAGAGTCGGCAGAAGCTTTTCATAAGTTGCGAGAACTGTCGCAACATTCATGGCCGTAGGAAAAGTATCGTTTGAGCTTTGTCCTAAATTTACGTGGTCGTTGGGATGTACTGGTGATTTTCCGCCTTTTTTTCCACTAACTTTTTCATTGGCAACGCCGGCAATTACTTCGTTGGTATTCATGTTTGTCTGAGTGCCAGAGCCTGTTTGCCAAACAACAAGAGGAAAATGATTTTCGTAGAACCAATCGAAGCGAGCGAGAATTGTGTCAACGGCATCAACAATTTTATCGGCCAAATCTGGAGAGAATTTTTTGAATTCATCAGACTTTGGGTCTGCCGCCATTAAGTCTTTATTCGTAAGAGATGCGGCCTTCTTAATTAGCAACATCGCGCGCACAACTTCCTTAGGCATTTTGTGGCCAGGATTGTGATTTTGAATTGGAAAATTTTCTACTGAGCGCTGTGTTTGAGCGGCGTAATAGGCTTCGGCAGGAACTTTAATTTCGCCGAAAGAATCGGATTCGATTCGGAAATTATCAGCCATTAATGCTTTTGTTGTGATTGATGAAGATTGGAAACTGGCTCGTGGCCCGTTGGTCTTGTGATGGTGTTTGGATGGATTACTGCAGTTTTTAGTGTTTCGCAAAGATCTTTCTCTCTTTCAATATTTGGCGAATCTCCAGTCAAAATTTTAGCGACTATTTGCGCTAGATCGGTCTTTGCTAATTTTTCTGCACTTTCTTTGTCTAAATTTCTGAGTTCTTCAGTTTTGCAATTGCCAAGCTCTCTGGAAAGTTTTCTGGTTAGATCGTTCCATTTTGCTGAATCTCCCAAACTTACTGCCAAGATTTTTTCTGCCGCTGCTTTTGCGCTAGATTCTTCAAGGCTCTTAAATCCAAAGGCGGCAAGAGAAAGAGCAGCTGAAGCAGGCTGGCCAAAAATAGGAACAAATGAAGAGATTCCAGAAAGTAGATGTGCAAAATTTGAAGCTGCGCCATTCTTAAATTCAAACTTGCCGCTGTTTGATATTTTTGCCACCGCTTCTAACTCATTTAATTTCGTGCGAATAGCGCAGCGATATGTGACGACCGATTCCGCTTCTTCTCTGTTAAGTGTTTCGGGCATTAGTTAACCACGGTAACCGCTCTTCTGTTTTTATTGAAGATCGCTTCATTTGCACCGAAGAATGCAGGACGTTCCTTACCGTAAGAAATAGTTTTGACGCGAGCGGCTTCAACGCCATTCGCGACCAGGTATTTTTTTACTGAGTTCGCTCTTTTTTCGCCAAGAGCAATGTTATATTCGCGAGTTCCGCGTTCGTCGCAATGACCCTCAATGGTTATTTTGATTGTTGGATCGCTCTTCAGCCAGGCGATTTGCACATCAAGGATTTTTTTTGATTGGTCGTCAACGTCAGAAGAATTATATTCAAAGAAAACGCGATCTTGCACCTCAACTTGTTGTGCTTCGGTTTGCTGATCTAGAACTTCTGTTTGTTGCTCGTCGAGAGTTTGATAAAGGCTTGGATCGTTTTCCATTGCGCCATCTTTAACGGCAGTTTCATTTTCAGTTACAACTGAATCATTTTTAGCGTGACATGAGATGAGTAAAAAAATTGCGCTCAAACTAAGAATTTTCTTAAGCATTTAGGCCTCTTTAATTGTATTGGGGAGTGATTTGAAAAGCGGGCGGAAGTTATTTTGTGCGTGATCAAAATGTCAACCTCCGAGAACTTTCTTAGAATTCTTGATGTACCTTGAAAGCAGCAAAATGTGATTGATAGGTAGCTCGATGCTCAAATTGATAGTCGACGCTGAAAATAATATCGTCGATATGATAGCCATTTATTTCAAATCCGAGCCTTAAACTGCCTGGATCAATTGAAGATACCCGAGAATTAAAACTTGAGTTCTGCCCAGAAAAATTGCTGACGGTGTCGGAGGTGTGATTGATGAAGTTGTAGCCGTAAGATGTTTTTAAAATGGTAATGAACTTTTTGAATTCGCTGCGTTCGTGAATTTTTTCTGACCAACTTAAGCCGGCGCCAACTCTGCCTTCAAAAGCATTTGAGGTCGAACTATTTACATTCAAGTTAAGTGAGTCTGCGCCTTTTTCGCGGTAGATGCCAGTGTTGCTGTGAAGAAAGTTTGCAGAAATTTCGGGAATAAAATTGAGCTCGCGATTTATTTTTTTTGTCATTCCCGCTCTTAATTTTGCGACGTAACTTAAGCCATTATAATTTGCCGAGGCAGTGGAAGAAACTGCAGGGATGGCGCGGCTTGAAGAATATTGGCTAAAAGCAATTCCGCTCAAAGAATCGAAGAAAAATTTCTTAAAATTTTGACTGTTGTAAAAGTTGAGCTGGTAAGTGTTGGCGGAGGTTTTTTTTAGAGAATCGAGAGATTTTGTTTCGCTGCGGGCAATGCTTAATGCCAGACCAGAAGTATTTTGTGATGAGAATTCACGATCTAATCCTATGGAAATTCCGCTTAAAACTGCTTTGTAGCCAACATCGTCTGAGGTCTTGTTTTGCGTGGCTGAAGCCCCAAATGGCTGCACCCAAAATCCATTCTTAAGTGACCCGCCCTGTTGCTGTAAATTGAATGAATCTAAGGGCTGATTTGTAGAAAAAATTTGTGCAAAGTTTGTGCCTTGCGCCGGTAATTCGTAAGTGCCGGCACGAATTTTGTCGAGACGCATTTCGCCAGTTTTAAGTGAACTATTAACAACATTAATATTGCCGATTGATTTGCCACGACTTGACTGCGGTGCAAGCTGGGTAAGGGTTTGTTCGAGTTCGCTGTCGCTGAAATTTTTGCTGTCGAGGTAGCTCAGGAACTCTTGCATCTTGCCGCTGCTACTAATTCCACTTAGGTTTTCGTAAATTTTTTTGGTGTTATTACTGACGTTAATTTCGCTGGCTTGGAGATGATCAATGTTAAGTATTAAATTATTGCCACTGACCTCGGTGCTTAGTTTGAGAAGGCCACAACTGCTCGCGTTGCAATTATTAACTTTGATATCGGAGATTTTTTGTAGTGACGAATTGTTGCCGCCACTGACCAGAGTTAGTTGCTGACCACTGCTTAAATATTTATTCGCTGAAGAAATTATCAGTTTTGAATTGGCATCGATGCTTGCTTCACCAATTACAGCAAGGCTGCCAAAGCCATTTTTATCCCCGGCAATTTGCAAAGTGTCGCCGGAAGCTAGAGAGAAATTCCCGGAAATTATTTGGTCGTTAGTTCCGAGGTTAATTATTCCTGAGCCTCTACCAACTAGGTTTCCCGTGAGAGTTAAATTATTTACAGCGCTTAAATCCAGAGTTCCGCTGGTAGAAATATTGCCAATAGAAACATTGCCTTCTGGAGTAAATTTTGCGCCAGAAGAAATGTTTAAAGTACCGTAGCCACTGAGCTCGCCACTTAGGGAAGAATTAGAGTTTAGCGTTAAAGTTGCGCCACTGGCGATCGAAATAGTTTCTGCTTCTACTTCGTTATTTGCAGTGAATGTACCGGAAGAAATATTGAGCGCGTTTAGATTCGAGAAATTTGCTGACTGAGTGAAGTTGTTGGTAATGTTAACGGTGGCAACATCTGAGCCTTCAACAATTCCACTAATTGTGCCGCCGGAAATATTTAGCGTGCCGTTACCAATTCTTATGCCGCCAATCAGCGTGCCAGAATTATTAATTATTGTGCCGTCGCCCTCATTATAGATCGCATATTTTGTGGCGCTTATCGTGCCAGAATTAGTGAGGGTGGAATTAGCGCCGTCGATTCGAATTCCGTAATCTGTGCTGTCATTGCCGCCGCTAATTGCGCCGGAATTAATGATGCGAGTGTAGCTGTCATTGGTGTAGATTCCGTGAGCGTCGGCAGCATTTATTGTGCCAGAATTTGTGACGCTGCTGTAATTATTTAAGCTTGCTGCAGAGTTTGTTCCAGCACTGACGTAAATGCCGTAAGCGCTAGAGCCGGAAGTGATTATTGTGCCGGCATTATTTGCCGAAGAAAAATCTCCGCTGATGCTGATGCCTCGCGCTGAACTGTTTGTGGTTGTGATTGTTGCGCCTGATGCGTTGTTAACTTGATTGTAGTTTCCTGTCGTTCTGATGCCGTAAGCGCTAGAGCCTTTGGTGGTTATCCTGTAAGTATTATTGATTTTTCTTGGACTCGAACTTGTTCCGGCTTGGGTGCTGTTAATTCCTGCGCCGCTGGTATTTGCAGCAGTGGTCGTGATATCGGATGTTGTTGTGTAATCACTTTGACCGGAAGTTAAAGTGATAGCTTGAGCTTGTCGGGTAACAAGCAAGCAAAATGCCAGAAAGGCCACGTGGTGAAACATGGGTTTGTTGTGGTTTGGGTATTTTGGTTATTTGTGTGAGTTATAACTTCTTCGCGATTTTGAGACCAACAATTAAAGCGGCAAGAGTGACGAAGTAAGTAAGGAGCTGCGCACCTGCTGGTTGATCAATGTAGCCAAAAAATATGTGTAAAAATTTTCCAATGAAACTTTGTTGTGACAGAATCATCGAGAAATCGAATTCTCCAAGGGTTGGCGTGATTTGGGCGTTGATCCAAAAACCAATTCCTTGCGAAGCAATTCCTGCTGACAAGAAGATCAAAAGCCAAGTTGTGACAATGAAAAAATATTTTCCGAAAGCCTTAAGAATGCCGAGATAGAGAGCAAATCCTACTGCAGAGCCAAGGATTAATCCGGCGATTAATCCGTAAATAATTCCTGAAATTTCGGTGCCGGAGACGTAATAGCTGTAAGTGAAAAGCACGACCTCGGCACTCTCGCGAAGCACGGATAAAAAGACTACAACGAGTAAAATATAAAGCGGTTTTTTTCCTTCGCGGACGGAATTGCTTAAGCGCTTCAATTCTCCAGAGATAGATCTGGCATGCTTTTGCATCCAGAGAACGGTCCAGCCAATCATGACTGAGGCGGAAATTAAAATAAGTCCGTTGAAAAATTCTTGACCCATTCCATCCAGGCTTTCAGAAATTTTGTCGGTGAAAAACGCAAGAAGAAGAGAGGCGGCGATGCCAAGAGTCAGGCCGCTTGCGATCCACTTTGTACGGCCAGGAATTTCTTTAGTTGCGGCGGTTAGAATTCCTAGGATCAACGAGATCTCAAGAATTTCGCGGAAGACGACGATTGCGATTTGAAGCATTTGAAGGAGATTAAATTTTGTGAAAAATCATCTTTCTGTTTACATACATTATCCTTTTTGCAAATCGAAATGTCCTTACTGCGATTTTAATTCGCACGTGCGCGAAGGCGTTGATCATGCGCGTTTTCTGCGTGCTTACGAAAAGGAATTAGAGTTTTTCGCGAAGAAAATTAGCGCCAGGAAGGTGAAGACAATTTTTTTTGGCGGAGGAACCCCTTCGTTAATGCCAATATTTTTAGTTGAGGGTATTTTAAAAAAAATTGCTGAATTGTGGGAGGTTGCAGAAAATTGTGAGATTAGTTTAGAGGCTAATCCTACCTCGTCAGAAGCTTCTAAATTCAAGGCTTTGCGCGATGTTGGTGTTAATCGTTTGTCACTTGGAATTCAGGCTTTAAATGATGAGGATCTTAAATTTCTAGGACGAGAACATTCGGCGAAAGAGGCGATGCAAACAATCGAAATTGCCGCAAAAGTTTTTAAGAATTTTTCCTTTGATCTGATTTATGCAAGGCCAAAGCAGAACCTAGATCAGTGGGCTGACGAACTTAAAAGGGCGATTGATTTTGGCACAAAACATCTTTCGCTTTATCAATTAACGATCGAAAAAGGCACAAAATTTTTTACAGAATTTCAGCAGAAAAAATTCAAAATGCCGGAAGAAAACTTATCGGCAGAATTTTATGAAATGACTAATAAAATCACGTCTGACGCTGGTTTAGAGCTTTACGAAATTTCTAACTACTCACGTAAAAATTTTGAATGTCTTCACAATCTAGTTTACTGGCAAGGTGGTGATTATTTAGGAATTGGAGCCGGTGCGCATTCAAGAATCTTTCTCGTTGGTGAAGAAAAAAGATCGGCAATTATGATGCTTCACGAACCCTTGGCCTGGTTAAAAAAAGTTGAGGAATCTGACGTGGGAATTCAAAAGTTAGAAAAAATTTCGGCAGAAGAATTGCGTGAGGAATTAATTTTAATGGGGTTGCGTTTGCGCGACGGAATGAATAGCGAATTTTTTGATCCAAAGAAATTACAGAGCCTTGTGAATCAAGGCTTGATCGAGGTTACGGCTGATCGGATTAAAATCGTTGATGAAGCAAGATTGCTTACTAATTCAATCATCGCAAAGCTCATTTAAGCGGGAGGTTGCAATTAAAAAACCCGTAAATAGGGTGCGCGCCCCTTTGAGCTGTCCTATTATTCAAACTTAAATTTACTCAAATATTATGCCTCTTTACGAGACCGTTTTTATTGCACGGCAAGATCTAGCTGCAGAAGACATTGATACACTTACCGATAATCTAGCCAAGATCGTTACTAATGGCGGCGGCAAGGTTGTTTTTAGAGAGTATTGGGGCGCAAGAAATCTTGCCTACAAAGTTAAGAAAAACACACGCGGACACTACATTTTTTTAAGTCTCGATTCTGAATATGCGGCAGTTGCTGAACTCAATCGTGTTATGGGTTTTAATGAAGATATTATTCGCAGCGTTACTTTCAGCGTTGAGGAACATCAAGGTGAAACACCGTTATGTATCGCCAAAAATGCTAGAGATCACAAGGCTGGCAAGGTTTATATTAAGAAAGAGCCAAGCAAAATTGATTTGGCGATTGAGCAAGTTCAATTCGATATTTAGGAGTTTCAATGTCTAGAAGTTATCAAAACAAATCTAACAACAAGTCGGCTGCAAATAACGCGGCTCCAAAGGTTGGGGAAGAAGGTTTTATCAAAGTTTCTTTGGTTAACCAAAGCGTCTTCATCAGAAGAAAAAAATCTTGCCCACTGCGCACTATTCCACTTGCGGAAATCACTTACAAAAATTTGAAATTACTCAATAAATTTTTGTCTGAGCGCGGTAAAATTTTGCCAAGTAGAATTACTAACGTTACACCAAAAAAACAAAGAGCTTTGGCTAACGCTATCAAGAGAGCGCGCTTTTTGGCGCTTATCTCTCCTATTAAGAAAGACTAAACATTTAGATCTAAATTCCCGATGAAAATTATTTTAATTTCTGCCGTATCTAAGCTTGGTAAAATTGGTGACATCGTTGAGGTGGCCAACGGTTATGCAAAAAATTTCCTAATCCCAAGCAAGAAGGCTATTTGCTTTACCGCAGCCAATTACAAAGTATTTGAGGCAAAGAAGGCAGAGTTTGAACAGGCTCATATAAACAACCTGGACTCCGCCTCTAAAGTTAAAGCAAAAATCGCCGGAAAAGATTTGATCATTATCGAAAATGCTTCGGATGACGGCAGATTGTACGGCTCGGTGAATTCATCCGTAGTTGCAGCAAAAATTAATGAAATACTTGGCGAAAAGCTAGTTTCGCGCGCCGACGTTTTCTTAAAAAAACCGATCAAAGAAATTGGTGTTTACGAAGTAAAATTAAATCCACACTCCGATGTTTCTTTCGAAGTTCGTGCTATTGTAACACGTAGCGAATCAGAAATCGAAGCGCTTTTACGCGGCGGAAAAAAGAATAAATCTGAGCAAGAATCAGCAACGCAAGAATCAATTTCTGATTCTTCTTCTGATGAAGAGCAAAAAAATACCAAACCTAAAAGAGTTAGAAAAAAAGCGGAGGTTTCTACCGAGGCGTAGAGCAACTTCTTCGGTTGTTAGTTTTTTTTGTTAACTACGTGTTGACAAATAAAAATTGGCAAGAATTATGTCCGCCCTTCTAATTTTTAAAGGAAGTAACTGAGACTAAAGAGTTTACGAAAGTTCACCTTTAGGCGAAGATAGATAAAGTCTTTTACAGGTTCTTTACAGAGCCAAAAAATCAATCTTAGAGCAGAATAAATAAATCTCTCGAATAGCTTAAAAGTTTTCGAGCGAAGTATATTATGTTCCCAAAGTTTTGATTGAAAGATCAGCTGTTTAACAATCGTGAATAATTGATAACTAAAGAATACTGCAAGTTAGTGGAGCAGAAATGCTCGTACTAATTTAGCGAATTCATAAACTGAAAAAGTTTATCTCAAGAAAAAAACCTTAATTGTATTTTCAATTCATGTGTGGCTCTTCTCCCGTTTGGAGAAGGTTGTATGTTTGCAAACGAAAGTAAGCAAATACAATGGGGGATTCAAATCCTCGAGCAAGCGTGCAGATTTGTTCTGCACATAGATTTAGAAATAAGCAAAATAAGGGCATTTGATGGATGCCTTGGCATAGAAAGGCGACGAAGGACGTAACAGGCTGCGATAAGCCTCGGGTAGCTGCCAATAAGCTTTGATCCGAGGATTTCCGAATGGGGTAACCCGCTCTCTTTTAGAGAGCATCCTTAACTGAATTCATAGGTTAGGGAAGACATACCCGGTGAACTGAAATATCTAAGTAGCCGGAGGAAAGGACATCAACAGAGACTCCGTTAGTAGTGACGAGCGAACGCGGACCAGGCCAGTCCTGGTTTTTTACAAATTAGAATAACCTGGAAAGGTTGACCATAGAGGGTGATAGTCCCGTATAAATAGATGTAAAAAGCCAGGCTCGAGTAGGGCGGGACACGTGAAATCCTGTCTGAACATGGGTGGACCAGTTCATCCAAGCCTAAGTACTCTTCTATGACCGATAGTGAACTAGTACCGTGAGGGAAAGGTGAAAAGAACCCCGATAAGGGGAGTGAAATAGATACTGAAATCGAATGCCTACAAGCAGTTAGAGCTCCATTAGGGAGTGATAGCGTACCTTTTGTATAATGGGTCGGCGAGTTAATTTTGTTGTGCAAGCTTAAGTCGTAAGATGTAGGCGTAGCGAAAGCGAGTCCTAACAGGGCGTCTGAGTACAGCGAATTAGACCCGAAACTAGATGAGCTAGTCATGGCCAGGTTGAAGGTGAGGTAACACTTACTGGAGGACCGAACTCATTAATGTTGCAAAATTACGAGATGAGCTGTGATTAGGGGTGAAAGACTAAACAAATCTAGATATAGCTGGTTCTCCGCGAAATCTATTTAGGTAGAGCGTTAGATATTACTGTTGGGGGTAGAGCACTGTCAAGGCTAGGGGGTCCAAAAGACTTACCAAACCTTAACAAACTCCAAATACCAACAAGTACAGTCTGGCAGGCAGACGGCGGGTGCTAAGGTCCGTCGTCGAAAGGGAAACAGCCCAGACCATCGTCTAAGGTCCCTAAATTATCACTAAGTGGGAAAGGAAGTCAGAGGGCCAAAACAACCAGGAGGTTGGCTTAGAAGCAGCCATCCTTTAAAGAAAGCGTAATAGCTCACTGGTCTAAATAAGCCTTCTGGCGCCGAAAATGTAACGGGGCTAAAGTGATATACCGAAGACATGGATTGCTAGGCATTGTGCCTAGCAGTGGTAGCGGAGCGTTGTGTAAGTCTGTGAAGGTGAATCGTTAGGTTTGCTGGAGATATCACAAGTGAGAATGCCGACATGAGTAACGATAAAAAATGTGAGAAACATTTTCGCCGAAAATCTAAGGTTTCCTGCTTAAAGTTAATCTGAGCAGGGTTAGTCAGTACCTAAGGCGAGGCCGAAAGGCGTAGTCGATGGAAATCAGGTTAATATTCCTGAACCGAGTGGAGAGTGACGGAGCGTTCTTTTGCGTATCTTCTTATTGGATTGAAGATGCGTCGAAGTTGCTTCCAGGAAATAGCCCCACGATAAGACTGTACCAAAACCGACACAGGTAGATGGGTTGAGAATACTAAGGCGCGTGAGAGAACTACACTGAAGGAACTAGGCAAAATGCATCCGTAACTTCGGGAAAAGGATGGCCCACCGTGGCGCAAGC
>CAIQBQ010000062.1 GCA_903870105.1 uncultured Alphaproteobacteria bacterium
AGTATTGCTATTGCCAAAGTAAAAGTTACCAAAGATCGCGAAAATCTGATCTACAACGCTCTTGGAACTTTTATTGCGACAAATGGAAGGCTTCCTTGTCCTGCAAATATTCTGCTTACGAATTCTGACGCGAATTATGGAGTTTCAGTTGGAGATGCAGGAACTTGCTCTGGGTCTGGGATTTATGCTTCTACCGCAAGCTCTAATCTAGTTTATGGAATGGTTCCTGTGGCGTCTCTCGGGCTTTCAAAAGATAATGGTGAAGATGGCTTTGAAGATAAAATTGCTTATGTTGTTGACAAAAACTTTACCGCCACTGCCAATCTCAGCGCCTCTCCAAATTTTACTCAGGCCAATTTCTCGATCTACGCTACAAATAACACCGGCAACAATATTACGATTTACGAGAAGAGCGGCGGATCAACAATTACCACATTATCGAGCGGAGTTTTCGCCCTTATTAGTTACGGAGCGAATAAAAATAGCGCCTTTGGCATTAATTCAACCACTCAAAATACAGCTTCAACCGATGCCGACGAAGCGAGTAACGGCATCAAAATAGGAAGCGCTCCAAACTTTGACCAATATTTCACATCGATTGCAGAAAATAGCGACACGTTTGACGATATCGTTCTCTATTCAAGTCCTGGACAAATGGTTGCTGCATTTGATCTTTACCGTCTTTTGCCCTGCAACAACAACTTAGATGCGAATTACAACACCAACACTATTCCAACTGCAGCAAATGATTTGGCTTGGAATGCCTGGTTCGGACAAACTATTTACGGGGATGCTTGTACCGGTTCAGATTTTGACAAAAATTATATAAAAAAATGCGGCGCTGCTGGGGCTTGGATTGTAATGAATACCTGCACACTGCCCTAGTGTGCAGTAGTTCCTAGCCTTTTCGCCGATCGAGCTAAGTTGTACTCTCAGCCTTTTCGCCGGTCGAGCTAAGTTTTGTAGCCTTGGCCTTTTTGCCGGTCGAGCGGAGTCGAGACCTCTGGAGTCTTATTCACAAAGTCCTAACTCCGTTCAAATGACGGGTGTTGTGAATTTAGTAAGCCTCAACAAGTCCACATCAATCTTCTGCCTTACAACAACTCCATCGCTGCAAATTACACTGAATTTACATCAATCTGAGAGGGAAAAGGTTTTTAGAAATTAGGATGCAACGCAACGGTGATTCTTTTTGAACATTCTTAAAATGAATTTAGTGGCTTTTGAAAAAGCTTGGTAAAACTTTCAGGCTTGTTCACTAACAATGAAAAATGCTATCTACGTCACTAATAATTAGAATCACTCATGAAATTAAACAAATTTCTAATCATCACATCCCTTACAATTGCTGGTTGCTCAAGCAATTCAAATCACTTAGATCTCACTAAAAGAGAGGTAAAACCAAATGAATTTTGGTGGCCAAATAAAGTGAATCTTTCACCTCTTCGCCAACACTCAGCTGAATCAAGCCCTTACGGCAGTAATTACGAATACTCAAAAGAATTTGCCAAACTCGACATCGACATTCTGAAAAAAGAGATCAAAAAAGTGATGATGACCTCACAAGATTGGTGGCCAGCGGACTACGGAAATTATGGTCCGTTCTTTATTCGTATGGCATGGCACAGTGCTGGAACTTATAGAACTGAAGATGGTCGCGGCGGTGCTGGCGGCGGACAACAAAGATTTGAGCCTCTTAATAGCTGGCCAGACAACGCCAATCTCGATAAGGCAAGGCGCTTACTTTGGCCGATCAAACAAAAATATGGCAGCAAACTTTCTTGGGCTGATTTGATGGTTCTTTCTGGCAATGTTGCGCTTGAATCAATGGGCTTTAAGACTATGGGATTTGCTGGCGGCAGAACTGATGACTTTGAGCCAGATTTAGTTTACTGGGGTCCGGAAAATAAATTCATGGCAAGTAATCGTTTCGACAAAAACGGCAAACTTGAAAAACCGCTTGGCGCAACAACCATGGGCTTGATTTACGTAAATCCAGAAGGTCCGAATGGTAATGGAGATCCAATTGCAGCAGCTCATCAAATACGCGAGACTTTCGGTCGCATGGCGATGAATGATGAAGAAACCGTGGCTCTAATTGCCGGTGGACATAGTTTTGGTAAAACTCACGGCGCGCACAATCCAGGAAAGTGCGTTGGCGTTGATCCTGCTGGCGGGGCTATTGAAGACCAAGGCATGGGCTGGAAAAATAAATGCGGAAGTGGCAAAGGAATTGATACTGTTACAAGTGGATTAGAAGGAGCTTGGACTTCTAGCCCAGCGGTTTTCACGCATGATTATCTTGAGAATCTCTTTGCCTTCGATTGGGTGAAAACCAAAAGTCCGGGTGGTGCAATTCAATGGATTCCTAGTGACAAAAGAGCATCAAACTTAGTTCCTGATGCTCACGATTTTAGCAAAAGACATGCGCCAGTTATGCTAACAACTGACCTGTCATTAAAATTCGATCCTGAATACAAAAAAATCGCAAAACGCTTCCAAGAAAATCCAAAAGAATTCGAAAAGGCTTTTGCCAGCGCCTGGTTCAAACTTACTCATCGTGATATGGGGCCAAGTGCTAGATATGTCGGGAAAGAATCTCCAAAAAAAGTTTTATCTTGGCAGGACCCAATTTCTGCGATTAAGCACGCTCTAATCAATGCTTCTGAAACTGAAAATCTAAAAGCACAAATTCTAAAATCTGGATTAAGCAAATCTGAGCTTGTTAGAACTGCCTGGGCTTCAGCTGCATCTTTTCGCTCTACTGACATGCGTGGCGGAGCAAATGGAGCGCGTATTCGTCTAGAGCCGCAAAAGAACTGGGAAGTTAATAATCCGCAAGATTTGGCTAAAACGCTGAGTGTCTTAGAAAAGATTCAGAAGAATTTTAATAAGACTTTGAGTGGCGGCAAGAAAGTTTCTCTTGCTGACGTGATTGTGCTTGGTGGTTCAGCTGCAATTGAAAAAGCAGCTCACGACGCTGGAATTAATGTTAAAATTCCTTTCCAAGTTGGTCGCGGTGACGCTTCGCAAGAGCAAACCGACGTTAAATCATTCGCCGTGTTAGAGCCTAAATCTGATGGATTCAGAAATTATCATAGCAAGAGCGATTTGATTTCACCGATTAATTCACTGATTGATCGCGCTTACATGCTTGATTTAACTGTGCCAGAAATGACTGCTTTAGTTGGAGGAATGAGAGCAATGAGCGCAAATGCGGATAAATCTGAATTTGGGGTTCTCACTAAAAAACCAGGAGTGCTCACCAATGACTTCTTCGTAAATCTGCTCGACATGTCAACCGAGTGGAAAAAGTCTGATATTTTGGATGGAGTTTACGAAGGTCGCGACAGAAAAACCGGTGAACTTAAATGGAAGGCAACTTCTGTTGATTTAGTCTTTGGTTCAAGCTCTGAACTTCGTGCAATTGCTGAAGTTTATGCGGCTGATGACGGTAAAGAAAAATTCATAAAAGACTTTGTTAAAGCATGGACAAAGGTTATGAACTTAGATCGTTTTGACTTGAAGAAGTAAGGAACAAGAATTTTTAGGAAGGCCAAATTGCGAGAAAGTAAGTGTAGTTAAATCTACGCACTTTCGAGCAATTTGGACTAACACAAAATTTTTAGAATTTTCTTAAATATCACTCACTTATTGTCGCTTTCTATTCGACTCTTTTTTCCAAAAAACAAGTCGACAAGATTTATCGAATTAGAAGGTGTTAATTTTAGGAGCGAGTAATTCGGCGCCGACTAATTAGATTTATATTCACGCGCTAGTTCTGCATAATTATCGGCAGAGATTTTGATGTAATTTTTTTCGGCCTCAGTCATGTCGCGAAAATATTTTGCCGGATTTCCCGCCCAGATTTGTCCGCTCTTTACAATCTTTCCCGGAGTAAGTACGGCACCAGCTGCAAGCATTCCAAACTTTTCAACTCGTGCTAAGTCCATGATGATTGAGCCCATGCCAACAAAGGCGTAATCTTCGATGATGCAAGCGTGAATAATGGCATTGTGTCCGATTGTAACATGATCTCCGATCAAAACTGGCGCGCCTTCAGCTCCTGTTTTATTTTGGGCGTGATTAGGTCTGGTGCCGTGCAAAACTGTATTATCTTGGATATTAGTATTTTCGCCGACGGTGATTTTAGTAACGTCGCCACGCAACACGCAGCCGTACCAAATTCCAGAATTTTTGCCAATTTTTCCGTCGCCCGAGATGATTGCTGTGTGTGCCACAAAAGCAGATGAGTCAATTGCTGGCGATATGCCGCGGTAAGTAAGAATATTTTTCATTTTTTGAATTTTATCGTAGCACC
>CAIQBQ010000063.1 GCA_903870105.1 uncultured Alphaproteobacteria bacterium
CGTCCTCAAGGTGGTGGACAACAACGTTCTCAAGAACGTCCTCAAGGTGGAATGCAACAACAAGGTGGCGGATCATCTGGTGGCGGACAACAACGTCCTCAAGGTGGTGGACAAGAACGCCCTCAAGGTGGTGGACAACAACGTTCTCAAGAACGTCCTCAAGGTGGCGGAGAAATAAAATAGATCAATCTAGCCAGCTCTGAAGAAATTTGGGGCTGGTTTTTTATGAACGATTTTTGTCATTAATTACCAATTTTTAACTCACTCCCGTGCGAGTTCAGCAATCTGGCTCCATAAACATTATCTACAATCTTACACTCTTTCATTCCCGCAAAAGTGATTATGCATCACCTAGCGCCAATAACCATCCGAACCAATTTCCTTAAGGCGTGAGGCGGTGCGTTTAAAAACTTCGGCGCTGCATAATTTATCGATCGAAGCTCTTGCCAACACGATTAGTGCAACTTTTTTTTCGTAAACTTCGTCGATGAAAAGCATGAAGCGGCGCATTTCATTAACATTTTCTGCGGTTAAAACTGGAAGCTTTAACAAAAAAATTAAATCGAAGTTTTTGCAGATTTCTTGATAATCTGAAGCAGCGAATGGCTGACAACAGAGTTCTTCAAAACTCATCACCGCGATTTTTCCGAAAGTTTTCTTAATTTTTATTTCGCGTCCCCAAACCTTGATTTTAGTTGCTTTGAGCTTTTTGCCCTCAGTGAGATCGGTGATGATATTTTTAACTTCTTCACGATTTTTTTTGTTAGAGATGAAGTAACGCTTAACCAAGCCCTTTCTGATTTTAGCGCGATAATCAGTCGATGAATTTAGATGAAGAGTAAGACAGTTTTTTACTAAAATATTTTTAACAAATTCCAAAAAAACTTCACGCTGCAACCCGTTTTTATAAAGTTTAAGCGGCTCAATATTTGAAGTAAAAACCGCAACAACTCTGTGTGAAAACAGGAAAGAAAAAATCCGCGCGAGCAGCATTGCATCAGCGATATCAGTAACTTGAAACTCATCGAAGCAAATTAGTTTTTTGTCATTTACCACTCTCTGAACCGCCTCAATCAGCTCATCTTTATATTTCTTTTTTTCATTTCTGATGTCGCGCAAAGCCTCGTGAATCGCACGCATGAAGCTGTTAAAGTGAATGTAAATCTTTGGCGTTTTTTTCAGTGAATCAAAAAAGTTTTTCATCAGCATTGTTTTGCCCCGACCAACGCCGCCATGAATGTAGAGGCTTTTTAGCGAATTATGTTTTGATGAAATTATCTTTTTTAAGATACCTTTCGAGATGTGCTCTTCAAGATTTGAGGCGAGTTTATCAAGCTCATTTTTGACTAGAATTTGCTGCGAATCTAACTTCATCTTCTCTTGTTATTATTGTGACAAACCGCCACTGCCAAGGCATCCGCTTCATCTTCGGTTTTAAAGCCGGCTTTTGGCAACAAAACTTTTATCATCATTTGCACCTGGGTTTTTTCGGCGCGCCCTACTCCAACGATCGCTTTTTTTACCGCCGTTGCCGAATATTCAGAAACTTTCAAGCCGCACAAAGCAAGGCTAAGAATTAGTGCCCCACGCGCCTGGCCAAGCTTCAAAGAGGATGTGGGATTCATGTTAACAAAGGTTTCTTCTATCGCCGCTTCATCGGGCTGATAAAGTTTTACCAGCTTTACAAGCTCTTGATGAAAGTGCTCCAACCTTGTTGCCATTGGATCTGATGGTGAAGAATAAATCGTTTCGGAAGCGATGAAGGTAAGAAGATTATTTTTTACTTCGATGATGCCGACGCCTGTTTTTGTAAGGCCGGGATCGATACCGATGATTTTCATTTTTTAAACTGAGAAAAGCTGACTTTTTTGAAGTTGATTTTATTCGGGTTAAAGTCTCCAGAATCAATCTTCTTATTTACGGGGATGATGCAACTAGCCTTATCTTGCAAGCATCTCAGCATTAATTCTTGATGGTTTTTGCTTGGCTAATAATTCCTTATTTCGCAGCCTAAATCCATGGCCTATCATATTCAGGAGCCTCTTCAGAAAGTGGCGCAGAAGGAATATCAGCGTAAGTTTCGCCGTTCATTTTAATCACCACGCGGCCAGTTTCGGTGACAATTCCGATCACCGCAAAGTCAAGGCCCCACTTATCAAAAATTGCTTGCGCAACGCTTTCTTTTTCCGGCTTGATGATCATAAGCATTCTTTCTTGCGATTCAGAAAGCATTATTTCGTAAGGGTTCATGCCAGTTTCGCGTTGCGGAACTTTTTCAAGATTAAGCTCAATTCCAGTGCCACCCTTTCCCGACATCTCGAATGAAGATGAGGTTAGGCCCGCCGCTCCCATATCTTGAATTGAAAGAATGCAATCCAACTTCATCAATTCCATGCAGGCTTCGAGCAAAAGTTTTTCGGCAAAAGGATCTCCAACTTGCACTGTCGGACGCTTATCTTCATCGCCCTCTTTGAACTCATCAGAGGCCATAACAGCCCCGTTAATGCCGTCGCGACCAGTTTTCGAACCAACATAAACAACGGAAGCGCCAACTTGTGAAGCGGCGGAGTAAAAGATTTTATCAGAGTCAGCAAGACCAACAGTCATCGCATTTACGATGATGTTGCCATTGTAGCTTTTATCGAAAGTCACTTCACCGCCAACAGTTGGAACGCCAATGCAGTTGCCATAACCGCCAATTCCATGAACCACGCCATTAACGAGTTGTTTAGTTTTTGGATGATCAATATCGCCGAAACGCAGCGCATTTAAATTGGCAATCGGCCGCGCACCCATCGTGAAAACGTCACGAAGAATTCCGCCAACACCAGTCGCCGCACCTTGATATGGCTCGATAAATGAAGGGTGGTTGTGACTTTCCATCTTAAAAATAACCGCCTGCCCATCGCCGATATCGATAACGCCAGCATTTTCTCCTGGCCCACAAATAACCCATGGCGCTTGAGTGTGCATGGTTTTAAGCCATTTCTTTGTCGACTTGTAAGAGCAATGCTCTGACCACATAGCCGAAAAAATTCCAAGCTCAGTGATGGTTGGGGTGCGACCAAGAATATCTAAAACTTTTTGGTATTCATCGGTTGTTAGGTTGTGGTCTTTAACTAGTTGCGGCGTGATTTCGACGTGTTTCATTTTTTAATATTTTTTACTTAGAAGAATATTTTTCTTTCTTGATCCCCTTTTTTCTTTCTTTGATCCCCGTTCTCGCAGGAATGAAGCCCATAGGAATGTCGTTACTAGTTTTTCTGGATCCCCGCCTTCGCGGGGATGACGGTTTGAGAAGGGTGATTACTTCTTAAGTCTTGACTAGTTTTCTGGATCACCGCTTTCGCAGAGGTTAAGCTCTCAGGAATAACGTTCACGAGATAAAATTCACGGGGAAATATTCATAGGAATAAAGCTTAAAATAAGCACCCTCTAAACCCGTCATCCCCGCGAAGGCGGGGATC
>CAIQBQ010000064.1 GCA_903870105.1 uncultured Alphaproteobacteria bacterium
CATCGATGGAATCAGGCTTTGTAAGGCTTCACGCTATTTCTATAAATTTGACGACATGGCAGATTTAGAAAAAAAATTACAAGAAGCGCAAAAACATAGAAATCGTTTACTGGTCACCGACGGTGTATTTTCAATGGATGGCGATATTGCCGATCTTAAATCAATCTGCGATTTAGCTGAAAAATATGATGCGATAGTTTTGGTTGATGACTGCCATGCAACCGGATTTATTGGCGAAAATGGCCGTGGCACTGCAGAATTTCATGGCGTTGAAGGTCGTGTTGACATTATCACTTCAACCCTTGGTAAATCATTGGGCGGTGGATGTGGAGGCTTTATTGCTTCACGCAAAGAAATCATCGAAAAATTAC
Source organism: uncultured Alphaproteobacteria bacterium (assembly GCA_903870105.1). Taxonomy (GTDB): domain Bacteria; phylum Pseudomonadota; class Alphaproteobacteria; order Rickettsiales; family UBA1997; genus UBA2645. The sequence goes on from CAIQBQ010000064.1 coordinate 372, forward strand.
GTAACAAGGCGCGTCCTTATCTTTTTTCCAACAATATTTTGCCAGCAGTTGCCTCAGCCGGAATTGAGATTCTAGACATGATTTCTCACTCAAAAACTTTGATTAAAAAGCTTGCCGAAAACACTACTTACTTCCGTAAAAAAATGGTCGAAGCCGGCTTTGATGTGCGCGATAAAAATGGCGTGCACCCAGTAGTTCCAGTAATGCTAGGTGACGCCCTTCTTGCGAGTAAATTTGCTAAAATGATGATCGAAGAAGAAGGAATTTATGTGATCGCCTTCTCTTTTCCGGTTGTACCAAAAAACGAAGCGCGCATTCGCGTGCAAATTTCCGCTGGTCATGAAAAAGATCATCTTGATCGTGCCGTTCAAGCCTTCATCAAGGTCGGAAAGAAATTAGGGGTTGTTTAAGCAGGTCTGTTTAGCGCAAATAAACGAGTGATGATTTCACTCGAGGATTTTAATGCTTATCAAGAAGCGATTCACCTCGCCAAAATTCCTTGGTTTATTTGGCTGAAGATGATCCTGTGATCATCGCTTAATACAGATATTATTACTTAAAAAATAGTGAGAAAAAATCGTGCCGCTGGGCATCCCGCTCTCAATATTAACACAAAACGCATCATGATCAAAGCTACGATTTTTGCGCTTAAAATTGTAGTCGTGACTCTGGCAGTTGCTTACCTGATCGTTAAAAAATTATGATAGATTTTGAACTGGCTTCTTTTGCTGTTGATGAAATGAAGTCGCGTGGGCGTTTGTATCATGAATTTTATGATGATTCAAAATTCCGTTCAATTTTTGGTCGTGATCGTGATCGAATCATTGGCTCCTCTGCCTTCAGAAGACTTCAATATAAGACGCAAGTTTTTGTGAATCATGAAGGTGATCACTATCGTACGCGATTAACTCACTCACTTGAAGTTGCGCAAATCGCACGTTGGATTGCTGGTGCTTTGAAAGTTAATAAAGATTTGGCCGAAATAGTTTCTCTCTCTCACGACTTGGGTCATACGCCTTTTGGCCATGCTGGCGAAGACGCATTAAATGAGAAAATGCAGCCATTCGGTGGCTTTTCGCACAATGGACATACGCTAAAAATTATTACAAAACTAGAGACGCGATTTATCGAATTCGAAGGTTTAAATCTTTCTTGGGAAATGCTTGAAGGTGTAGTGAAACATAATGGCCCAGTTTTTGATCCAGAAGATTACATTGGTAAATATAACGCTGTGCATGATTTAGATCTGAAAAATTTCCCCTCACTCGAGGCGCAAATCTCTGCAATTTCTGATGATATCGCTTACAATAATCACGATATCGAAGATGGTCTGCGCGCTGATTTATTTAAGGTCGAAGAGCTTTTTTCTTTACCGGTAATTGGAAAAATCTACCAAGAAATACTCACTAAATATCCAAAAATAAAACGTGAGATGCTAGTTGGCGAAGCCAAGAAGCGCTTCACTCTGGCAATGGTGATGAATGCAATCGAGCAGACGAAAAAAAATCTCAGCGATAATAAAATTGAAAGCGAAAAAGACATTCGAGAAGCCAAAAAACTTCTCGTTCATTTTTCTTTCGAGATGGAATTCGCACATCAAGCACTGAAGAAGTTTTTGATGGAAAACATGTATCGCCACTCAACTGTAAATCGCATGACCGCGAGCGCCAAAAAAATCGTCGGAGGATTATTTGATTTTTATATGAATTCGCCAAGTTTCCTGCCTGACGAGCGCGCCGAGCTTGCCGCAAAAATCTCTGACCCCAAAATTCTCGCCATTTTAATTTCTGACTACATCGCCGGCATGACTGATCGTTATGCGATTAAAGAGTTTAACGAGCTGATCTAG
>CAIQBQ010000065.1 GCA_903870105.1 uncultured Alphaproteobacteria bacterium
CGAAGCAGTGGATGATGGGCAAATCAGCGCTTGGTACGATGTGGGGCCGGGATCAATTACTAAAAAATATAATACCTTAACCAGAACCGCCTCCTCTGCAGTAATTTATCAGCAAAGCGGCATTAATAAACTTCCGAGTATTTCATTTAACGGCACTGGAAGAATCTCGATTTCCAGTTTTTATCAAGGAACAAGCACGCAAAATACAATATTTTTTGTTTCCACTCCTTACTCTTTAAACAACGCACCAACCCCAATAGATTCAGGAACTGGCTCTACCGCAACTGCGATTTCATATCTTAATAGCGGCATTCGCATTTATGCCGGAAACGTTGCCGACTTCATGACATCAGGCTGCTGCTCAACTAATAGCAGTTATATTGTGGCAGCTTACCTCAACAAAACATCTTCAAAAGCTTACATAAATGATGCCAACACCATGTTTGGAGGTGCCGTGGGCAGTTCAGGAAACTTTGTAATGGAAGGCCTAACTATTGGCACTGATCGAGTTGGAAGCTATCCATTTACCGGCCTTGTTTCTGAAGTAATTATCTACAACCGACCGCTCGAAACTCAGGAAAGGAAAGACGTAATGAATTACCTAAGTCAAAAATACGGAATTGCAGTAATTGGAATCTAAATGAAAAAATCCGCATTCTCCTTACTCGAACTTTCGGTCTCTCTAGTTGTTGTTAGTCTTTTAATGGCCATGGTTTCGCAGGGCATTAAAATAGTTGCATCTTCAAGATTAACCACGGCGAGGTCACTCACTTCAAAATCTCCGGTGCCAAATATTTCTGGGTTGATTGCTTGGTACGAAACATCTTCTGTTGATTCATTCAAAACAAATGAAGCATTTGATGGCAAGCAAATCAGCGCCTGGTACGACATCAGTCCTAATTCAATTCCAGCAAAAAAAAATACGCTGACAAGAGTTGCGTCAGCAGCAGTTACTTACAAATCTGACGGCATTAATAAAATTCCAAGCCTTTCATTTAACGGCACCAATAAAATTGAGTTAGCAAATTTTTATCAGGGCAGCACGTCTCAGAATACCATTTTTATAGTGGCCAACCCAAGCACTATCACTACAATTATTTTAGACTCTTCCTCAAGCGGCAGCAATTCAAACGTAGGACAAAACAGCAACTCCTTTAGCATGAATCTTGGCTCCTTGGTTTCGACTGGCACGGTTACCAATCCGATAGTAAATCTTGCAAACTTAAGCTATATCGCTGCCGTTTATTTTAACGGATCGAATTCCAAAGTTTATTTTAATAGCTCGTCAATCATGGCTGGAGGCTCTGTTATAAACCCCGGCACTACAGCTTTGACTGGCATTTCAATTGGAGCAAATCGCTCTAACACTTACAACTATTCCGGATTGATCTCTGAAATTATTATCTACAATCGCCCTCTTCAAAATCAGGAAAGAAAAGATGTGATGAGCTACCTGAGCAAAAAATACGGAATTCTCGTAACTGGTCTCTAATGAAATTAATCTTCGATTACCAAATTTTTTCTGCACAAAAACACGGGGGAATTTCGCGTTATTTTTGTAACTTAATCAAAGAAATTGGCCCTGAAGCTAGGCTTCCCATTCATCACCATAATAATGAATATTTGAAGGCGGCGCCGGGAATTGTTGATTTACAAATCGGTGAAAAATCTCGCTTTAATTTCTTCAAAAAATCGCCAGATCAAAATCAAGAAGTCACAAAAAAAATTCTTAATTCCGGCGAGTTCGATATTTTTCACGCCACTTACTACGACGACTACTTCTTGAATTCTCTGAGTGGTAAGCCATTCGTGATTACAATTCACGACATGATTTACGAACTCTTTCCAGAAATGTTTCCACTCAAAGATCGCCTTGCGATTTTGAAAAAAGAATTGGCGCTAAAGGCAGATAAAATAATCGTCGTTTCTGAGCAAACAAAAAAAGATCTACTAAAATTCATCGACATCAAAGAAGAAAAAATTGCCGTCATTTACCAAGCCTGCTCACTTGATGAAAAATTAATCGCGACGATAGAAGCAAAAAAACCGCAAAAAAATTTCTTACTTTTCGTCGGCAATCGCAGCATTTACAAAAATTTTTACTTCATGCTTTCGGCGATTTCAGAAGTTTTAAAAAATAATCCCAATCTAGAGCTAATCTGCTTTGGCGCGCCCTTCGACAAAAAAGAAAAATGCTTCGTCAATAATTTAGGATTAGAAAAAAAAGTCAGAGTAATATCTGGTGAAGATCGTGACTTAATTGCCCTCTACAAAACCGCCCTCGCCTTCATCTCACCCTCTTATTACGAAGGCTTTGGCGTGACGATTTTAGAATCTTTCGCCTGTGGCTGCCCAGTGCTTGCTGCCAATGTTTCCGCTACTCCAGAAGCTGCAGGAGATGCTGCGCTTTATTTTGATTCAAAAGATCCACAGGCAATTAAAGCTTCTGTTGAAAAAATAATCAGCGACACCGAACTCAGATCTGCATTGGTCGCAAATGGTTACGAACAAAATAAAAAATTCTCTTGGCAAAAAGCCGCAACAGAGATGAAGCAAGCCTATCAAACAATTTTATGACAAACGCCCCGATTGCTTTCTTTTGTTTTAATCGCGCTGACAAAACCAAAATAGTTCTTGAAGCCTTGTTGCATAACGACTTAGCACAAGATTCAGAAATTTTTATTTTCTGCGACGGGCCAAGAAATATTAAAGATTTAGCTGCAATAAAATCTGTTCACGAAGTTGTCGATTCATTGAGTGGCTTCAAAAAAATTCACGTCACTAAAAGAGAAGTTAATCACGGCTCGCAATTTTCGATAATATTCGGCATTCAATCCGTCCTAGAAAATCATGACTCTGTGATTGTTGTCGAAGATGACATCATCGCCGCAAAAGATTTTTTAAACTTCACTAATAGATCGTTGGATTTTTACCAAGGTGAAAAAGATGTCTGGTGTGTCAGTGGTTTTAACTACCCAAAAAATCTTATTAGATTTCCTGAAAATTATTCTGACGACGTCTTCTTCGTTCAAGGCAAGAGTTCATCTTGGGGCTGGGGAACTTGGAGAGATCGTTGGCAAAAAATTGATTTTGAAATCAAGGATTATGCAGAATTTGCTAAAAATAAAAAACTAATCAAAGCCTTTAACCGCGCCGGTGGAAACATGTTTGATATGTTGCGCCTACAAAAAGAAAATCGCATCAATGCTTGGGACATTCAAATGTCTTACAGCATGTTTAAAAACAGTGGCTACACTGTGCATAGCAGCAAACCTTTAACAAAAAATATCGGCTTCGACTCCAGCGGCACGCACACAATTTCTGATTTAGATTTTGTTAATTTTGCGTTTGAAGATTTTTCTGATTTCAAACTGAAAAAACTTTCTGAGCTCACTAATAACGCATCTGCAGAAGCGGCTTATTTATCTTTTCACCGCGATCGATTTTTCTTACTCAAATGGGCAAGATCAAAGAAAAAGAGAAAAAATTTTAAGTGGCTTGCTGTCGGATTTCTACTTGCTGAACTGTTACATCTAATCTTCTAAAAAATGCTAAAACTAAAAATTAAAAAATCTCACGAGCTACGTCTTGTCTACGGCCATCCTTGGATCTTCTCTAATGAAATTGAAAATTTTGCTGAATTAAAAAGTTTAGAAAAAGGCTCGCTAGTTGAAGTGGAAATTCAAAAAGGTGAAACCTGTGCACTCGCTTATTTCAACCCACAAAGCTTGATTTCTGGAAGAATTTTAAGTCACAAATCTTCTGAAAAAGTCGACGAAGATTTTTTTGTTAGAAGAATTCTCAAAGCAAAAGCTTTGCGCGACAGATTCTTCGACAAGCCTTTCTACCGCCTAGTTCACTCTGAAGCTGACTTCCTTCCTGGCCTTGTAATCGACCTCTTCGGCGACGTTATTTCTTGTCAGATTTCAACCGCCGGAATGGAAAAACTTTCACCACTTTTAATCTCTGCACTCGAAAAAATATTTCCTGATGCCGCGATTATTTTTCGTAACGACATCGAAATGAGAAGATATGAAGGCTTGGAAATAGAGACCAAAATTATCAAAGGCGAAATTCCTGAAAAAATCGAAATCGAAGAAAATGGCATTAAATATTTGATCGACGTAAGAGCTGGCCAAAAAACTGGCTGGTTTTTCGATCAAAGAAAAAATCGTGAATTTGTTGCTTCGATTTCTAAAGATTGCGATGTGCTTGATGCCTTCTGCTATCTAGGCGGATTTGGCTTTAATGCATTGAAAGGCGGCGCGAAATCAGTAACTTTTGTTGACTCTTCTCCGGTTAAACTTTCTTTACCTGAAAACGCTGAATTTATTCACGAAAAAGTTTATGCACTTTTAGAAAATGCTGAATTCCAAAAGAGGCGTTTCGACATTGTTCTTCTCGATCCTCCAGCTTTTGTCAAAAGCAAAAAAGATTTTTTCTCAGGAATGAAGGGTTACGAAAAACTGATCAAACTTTCGGCGAGCTTAGTTAGAGAGGGCGGAATTTTAATGCTCAGCTCTTGCTCTCATCAGGTTAGTCAACAAGACCTAATTAACGCAGCAAATGACGGCTTCCGTAAGCTTGGACGTAAAGCGAAATTAATCAGAAGCTTTGGCGCTGATATTGATCACCCTATTCATCCAGGACTCAGGGAAAGCGAATATTTGAAATCGATTACTTTCTCACTTTAGTCATATTTTTTTCCGCGTCATCCCCGCGAAGGTGGGGATTTAAGGAGGGCTCGCAATTTGTTAGAAACTTTTTTCCTGGATCCCCGCCTTCGCGGGGATGACGCGGGATGGCACAAGCAATTACTTACTAGCGAAAGCTCTGGCCTGTTGATCAAACCACAAGGCATCTTCAACCGATTTCACCTTTCGATGCGAAATTTTATCCAAAGTTTTTGCGACAATTTTTGTGATTTGATCGAAAGAAACCTCTCCGCGCAAA
>CAIQBQ010000066.1 GCA_903870105.1 uncultured Alphaproteobacteria bacterium
AGAGGAGCTCCTTGACCGCCGAGCATTAAGTCGCGAGTACGAAAATCGCTCACGACATTGATTCCTGTTTTGTGCGCAAGAAGTTGAGCATTGCCGATCTGCCAAGTCATTAACTGCTGTGGCATGTGAAGAATCGTGTGTCCGTGAAACCCAATCACGTCAATTTCGCTCGGTTTAATTTTATTTTTGGCCAGAAATTCATTCACCAGATTTGCGTGAATCAGCGTTAATTCATTTTCGATTTCTTTGATTTGCATCAGCGTTGGCGCTTTGTAAATCACTCTACGCATCCGCTCTTTAAATTCCTGTTCGTAACGCAAATGCAGGAAATCTGGGTGACGATTAATCACCTCTTTTCCGTTACTTTCAATCAGCGCTAAATCAATTCCATCCATTGAAGTGCCGCTCATTAATCCGATACTTTTGAAGAGTTTAGTCATTCGTAAAATTGGTTAGTCATTTCTGTAAAACTTCACTAATTCAGAGGGATGACGAATAGAAAATCTCAAACTAATTAATTTACAGTAGTTGATTAAAAATATTGATCAGAGTTAGTTTTTTGTCGAGGTGGAGAGATTGGGTTTTATTCAGTAGAATCAAGGTCTTGTCGTAGATTGGGAAGATATCTTTTTTAACTAAAGTGAGAAAGGCTTTTTCTTCCTCGAAGAAAAAATTTAGATCGGTGCCGCGCGAAAATTTACTTAAGCGATTGAAGAAGAATTCGCAGGATTTTTCGGTGATTTGAAATGAATAATTTTTATCGGCGACTTTTTTTAGCAATTCTTCGCTGAGTTTTTTGTTGATAATCGAGCGCAGGAATAAGGAGTAGAATCTCGATAATTCTGCCCCGAGCCGAATTGCTTCGGCGGGAGAATTGTCGCAAATTTCGGTGAGAAATTCTGTATCATCCTTGACGATTTTTATGAAATTTGCTTGCGACAAATCGGGAATTTTTAAGGTCTGACAACGAGATCTAATCGTTGGTAAAACGCGATGTAAATTATGAGCGACGAGAATTAAAAAATTATTCGGACGTGGTTCTTCGAGGATTTTTAAAACAGCATTGGCTGCTGATTTGGTAAGCTCACAAGCCGAATCAATGATAATAAATTTACTTTCTGAGATCGCCGAGGTTTGGTTAGAAAAATCTTTGATGTTACGAATTTTTTCGACGCCGATTTCTTTTTTTTCGGCCTCTTTTTCGATTAATAAAATATCGGGATTTGAGTGTGTGATTTGCAGCGCAAACTCACGTGCAAAACTTGCTTTGCCTATTCCTTTTTTGCCCAAAAGTAAAATTGCGTGCGGCAATTTTTTATTTTGATAAGAGGCAAGAAGTCTTGATTTGATTGAATTAAAGCCAAGTAGATTACTCATTTTCGTCAATCACTTTGTCGAATTTTGGACGCTTTTGTTCGCCAGGATATTTCAGAGGACCTTTCTTGCCGCAAGCGGTAATTGTTAAAAATGCGATTAAAATTATGCAGAGTGATTTTCCAAAATTCATTTGACCCCAATATTATTTCAGGATTTAACGGGCCTTACAGCCTCATGAGAGAAGACATTAACACCTATTTTCATAATGCAATTAATCCATTTAGATTTGTCGCGCAAATAAAAGCTGAGGAAAAAATCTTTAAAGTTGAGTTTACGAATTCGAAATTAACCTATTAATGGTTTTCGTTTATTTAGAATTGGCTAATCGAGTTACATCTAAATTTAGATGTGGGTAATGACGGTAATTTATGGAACAGGAAGTGAATAACTTTGTGCGTGACGTGCAAAGATTAGGAAGGGCTAGAAGTGATTTTGGTATTCTTAAATATACTGCGAATATCAACGAAGATTTTTATTTGCAGATTGAACGAATCGAAAATTTTCTTACTATTGCTTACGATAATTTAATCGGATTTTTGAATTCAGAACTTAATGAATCTCTAAAAAATAATTTTTTTGCGACTGAAGTTTTGAAAAAAATTTCAAAAGCTATCTCGTTGATTGAGATGATAAAAGATGATATAGGGCTAAATAAATCTGAGATTATCGAGGCTTTGAATGGATGTCTCACAAGTTTTTCAGAGGAGATGGTTGTTAAGGTTTTAGAGGATTTGAGACAAGATCAGGAGAAGTTTCATAAATATAAAATACTGTTACAGGATTTATGCGCAGAACACTTTCTGGATTAGCCAAGGCAGTTAAAGATTCAGCAGATTTTGCTGAGAATTTCAAAGAGCTGAAAAAGCTGCCGCAAAATCGTCTCGTTGGCAATTAGAAGTTCGTTACTCTCTGCGCTTCGATTCCAGGAAGAGCAGTTCCAGAGATGGTTGGAGATATTCTGAAGAAATCTTATTCGGGAGATAATGAA
>CAIQBQ010000067.1 GCA_903870105.1 uncultured Alphaproteobacteria bacterium
ATGGCAGGGTTGCAAGACATATCGCCAAGATTTTCTGATTTCTTAGTAACCAATAAAGTCTTCGCGCCCATGCGTGCAGAGGCACATGCCGCTTCAATTCCGGCATGTCCTCCACCAATTACGATTACGTCAAAGTTTGTGGGCGACATGTTAACCACCTCGCACTGAACCAGTCGAAGAGATCACCTTTTTAAAGAATTTTGCCCATGTGCCTTCAGACTTTTCTAACTCCGCTTTTTCCAATAAAGAGACTCCTTCTATTTCTTTTGTTTTTTCATTTAGTTGAAAAACTTCGGTTTTAACCTCGCCACTCTTTTTGTATTGCTTCTCTTCTCCAATGAAGCCGTCTTCTTTAACTGATTGTAAACCGACTGCAACTTTAGCTTCTTCGCATTTTTCTTTCATTCTTGTGCAAAGAATTTCGTAACAACCATCTTGGGCAAGAAATTCGGCCGGACTCTTATTAGAGCCCATTTCATCTTCAGAGTAAAACTTGCGCAGAAAGTTTAGATCAACTCTTCCAATAATTGCAGCCCTATTCTCCTCAATTACTTCGCCAGATTCGTTAAAAATCTCTTTCGAAATAAACTCTTTTCCATCTTTGAATCGAATTACTGGAGATGAAAATTTTACATCTATAAGTCCATCATCACTTCCTAATACCACAGGAACGAATAAACCAAGGCTCTCAGTAGAATAGATAGTGGCATATTTTTTACTGGCACTTTCTAAACTTCTCGCGTGAACATCAGGAATAAGTTCGACCATTAGATTTGCCAATCTTTGATTATCCCCATTTATTATAAATTGACTTGCGGCTTCTTGTTTTCCGGAAGAACAATCTTTAAAAAAATCTTCTTTCATAAAATTAGCTCTTTTTTCAGAACTCATATTCGTTAGTTCTGCTTCAAGTTTTTGTTTAAATGGTAAGTCAGAACCATTTACATCCAGCATTTCTAGATCACCTCCTGCATTTTCTTTAAATCTTACATTCTCATCGATCATCAAGATACATCCACCAAAATCAATATGCCGACTCTCTGCCTTAGCTGTACTTGTGAATTTTTCGCCATCATCGAATCCATCAAATACCACACCCTGACTTTCTAAACTTTTTTCTGGCTTATGACTATCAACCTTTTGAAGGGGAGAAGTTTTTGGCCTAAGACTACTCTCGATTGCTTTTCCATTGTAAAGAGTTGCCAATTTTAGGCGCTGACCCTCATCAACTGAGATCGCCTTAATTTTGAAATCGAGAGCGGCTTTTTTAACTTCTCCACCAAATCTTGCTGCCGCCTCATCAAGCGGAATCGGTTGATATCTACCATTATCTTCCTTGTGAAAGACAACCCCGGTATCAATTATAATATCACCCTTTTTGCGGGGTTTCGTAACTTTTTTACCATTTTCCCAGAAAGAAAAATCACCATCTCTATCGCATCTAAACACCCTTACGTAACATTCCGGACTATCTGGAAGAGTTAGATACATTGTATCATCGCCTCTATAAGCGCCATTGAAAGTAACAGTGGCGATATTGTCTTTGCCTCTCGGTCTAAGAACTGAAATTCCCTCATATGCAGAAGCGGG
>CAIQBQ010000068.1 GCA_903870105.1 uncultured Alphaproteobacteria bacterium
ACTTTTTGCGCTAAATTTTTACAGAAAAATTGGTGAAGTTCAGAAATTTTTTCTGGGGCAACCGAAAATCCACCAGCCATCGCATGGCCTCCACCCTCAATCAACAAGCCTTCCAATCGCGCTTTTAAAATTTCTCCGCCGAAGTCAATTCCAGAAATTGAGCGGCACGAAGCCTTGCCCTTCTTGCCTTCATCATCAATCGCAATTACAGCGACGGGCTTGTTGTACAAATCTTTTAAACGTGACGCGACGATTCCGATTACGCCTTGATGCCAGTTTTTTGCGACGGCAAAAATTATTGGATCATTTTTTGAAAAGCCGCCAAACCATGATTCTGTTGCGCTACGCGTCAAAGGGCCTGACTCCAGAGACTTCACGGCCTCTTCCAAAACTTGCACTTCAATCTCTTTGCGCTGCTTATTAAAAGTTTCTAATTGTTGCGCGATGGCCTTTACTTCCTCTTCATCTTCACTTGAAAGAATTGTCGCACCTAAATCAGATTTTCCTACGCGTCCACCAGCATTGATGCGCGGGCCGATTACAAATCCTAAATGGTAAGCAGAGGGCTCTTCGTCGAGTCCGGCTAAATCACAAATTTCGCGCAAGCCTAAATTTTTTCTCTGCTTTAAAATTTTTAAACCAGCAGCTACGAAGGCCCGATTTAAGCCAGTTAAAGACATCACATCGCAAACAGTTCCAAGTGCGACGAGGTCGAGAAGATTCAAAAGATTTGGCTCTTTTTTTTGCGCGTAAAAATTTTCTTCACGCAATTTTTTATTAATCGCGACCACAAATAAAAACGTCACACCGGCAGCGCAAAGATTTTTGTGCGGGAATTTTTCGTCGAGTAAATTTGGATTAATCACCGCGATCGACTGAGGTTTTTCAAGAACTCCGAGATGATGATCAATCACGATAATCTCCAGGCCCACAGCGGCTGCATCTTCGAGCGGCTTAAAAGCGACAGTGCCGCAATCAAGCGTGATTACCAAATCTGTTCCAGATTTTTTTAGATTGAGCAAAGCCTGCGACTTCGGGCCGTAACCTTCGAGAACGCGATCAGGAATGTAGATATTTGCATTCACTCCCACTTCGCGAAAAAAGCGCGTGAGCAAGGCTGAACTTGTCGCGCCGTCAACATCATAATCAGCAAAAATCGTGATTTTTTTTCGCGCGTGAATTGCCGCAATCACGTGAGCCACCGCCTTTTCCATGTCGTTTAATTCAAACGGATCTGGCAGTGAAGTTTTAATTTTTGGCTCAAGAAAATTTTCGATTTCGCCCAAAGAAATTTCGCGCGCAGAAAGTAGATTACTCAAAATTTCTGAGATCTCAAAACGCTGTAAAATAGCCAACGCGTGACGTTCGTCAAAAGTTTTTTGATGCCAGTTGCGGCCGAGGATTGAGATTTTTTGAGATTGGTTCATTAAATTAGTTTAATTTCACTGACATGCCTCTTGCTCGCAACGCTCAAATTTAATTTCTCGAGAAGTTGAGTTTTTTTAAATCGTTATTTCTGTACACCAACAGAAGCTACTTAGCGCCTTTTAATTTAGCTTGAGACATAATTTCATTTAATAACTTCAAGCCAATTTGTTGCCATTTTCCAAAATTGCTTTTGATGTTTTTCGTAAGTAAGCCGCTTGGAGTGACTTAAATCAACCATCCAAGCAATGTCTTGTTTTGTAGCGGGAAAAATTTTCATCATTTTTTAGCTTTCTTCTTAACGGGTTTTTTCTTCCCGATTTCTACGCCAATTTTCCAAACCCCCTTCTCCAAAAATGCCTCAATAGTTTGGCGATTGGCTTTGTTTAGTAGGTTGGAGTGAGAGATTTTGCTCGTCTTGGAATGATCTAAAAGTGTGACAATTTTTTTACCTTCTAAATAAGCCAATCTTTTGTGATAGCTGTTGGTGAGAGCTTTGCTGACAATCTCTTCCATGATTTTTGTTGAGCCTTTTTTGTCGAATTCTTTAAAGGCGTCGTAATATTTTTGGCGCTCGATGAACTTGATATTAATTGGAACGAAACCTTCGCGAATCAGCAAATAATTATTAATGATGCGACCGATACGACCATTTCCGTCAACGAATGGATGAGTGTGTTCGAAGGTTAGATGGAGGAGAGCGATGCGTTTGGCGATGTTTTCGTGAGCAGATCCGTGGTAATCAAAAATCATGTCTTCGAGTAGACTAACGATTTCTTTTGGGGCCGGAGCGATGTGATTGCCGACTTTTACATATTCATTATTTTTGCGAAATCTGCCGGCAATATTGTCACGAATATTTGAGATCAACATTTTGTGCAGAAACAAAATCACTTCGAGTGTCAGCTCTTTTTCTTTAGATTTTCTTTCGATGTAACCAACGACTCGGGCAAGATTTTTTGCTTCGAAAATTTCGCGCTCAGTGATGTAGCGATCGAGGTCAATTTGTAGGAGAATTTTTTCGGTTTCTTCGAGTGAAAGCGTACTGTTTTCAATGGCGTTGGAGTTGTAGACTTGCTCAGAAATTTCAGTTTCTGCGATCAATTTGAGCAAAGCCTCTTTGCCCTTTGCAGCCTTGAAATATCTTTGACGGAGGTTGGCTATTCTGCCGAAACTGTCGCTGTCTTTTGGCATGTTTTTGGGGATTTCTCGATTTACTTTGTTCACGTTATTTGATTAATGAACGTGAAAATCAAGTGAGTTTTGGCGCCTGTTCACTGTTATGTGGTAAATAATCGTGAATTAAATCTTGTCGTAAGAAATTTTTTCCGCTTTCGCGCCAGGATGAGTGACAGCACCAAACCTTGCAGAGCCTACGGTTTGAGCATATTTCCACAAAGTTCCTGACTGGTAGTCATTTTCTCTTGGTCGCCATGCAGCCTTGCGAGAGGCGATTTCAGAGTTGTTTAGTGCAACGTCGATTGTGCCTTTGATTGCATCGATGGTGATTTGATCGCCATCTTTTAAGAGCGCGATCATGCCGCCGATTGCAGCTTCGGGAGAGATGTGTCCGACGCAGAATCCTCTGGTGCCGCCAGAAAATCTTCCGTCGGTAATTAAAGCGACTTTGCTGCCCATTCCTTGACCATAAATCGCCGCGGTAGTTGCTAACATTTCACGCATTCCTGGGCCGCCACGAGGGCCTTCGTAACGAATTACTAAAACATCGCCTTCCTTGTAACTCTTACGCTCAACTGCTTTGAAGCACTCTTCCTCGGAATCGAAACATAAGGCGCTACCGGTAAAAATTTGTGCATCTCCTGCCATGCCAGCAACTTTTACAACAGCGCCATCCTCAGCTAAATTGCCTCGCAGTGTTACAACCCCACCGGTTGGTGATAATGGTTTTTCTGGACGGTAAACCACATCTTGGTTTTCGTTGAACTGAATATCTTTTAAATTTTCGGCCATGGTTTTGCCGGTGACCGTCAGACAATCCCCGTGGATGTAGCCCCCATCAAGCAGAAGTTTTAAAATCATTTGTACGCCACCAGCTTCAAATAAATCTTTGGCGACATATTTTCCGCCCGGCTTCATGTCGGCGATGTAGGGAGTTTTTTTAAAAATTTCTCCGACGGCAAAAATATCAAAATCAATTCCGCATTCATTGGCAATCGCCGGCAAGTGAAGAACGGCATTGGTTGAGCCTCCTGTCGCGGCAACGATTGTTGCAGCATTTTCGAGAGATTTTCTGGTAACGATGTCGCGCGCTTTGATATTTTTTTCGAGTAAATTCATCACCGCTTTTCCAGATTGATAAGCATATTCGTCGCGTGATTCATAAGGCGCTGGCGTGCCCGAAGATCCAGGAAGTGCGAGCCCCATTGCTTCAGAAACGCAGGCCATGGTGTTGGCGGTAAATTGTCCGCCACACGCGCCAGCACTTGGACAAGCGGCTTTGGTGAGAACCTGCAAATCTTCTTCCAACATTTTTCCAGCATCTCTTTGTCCTACAGCTTCAAAGACATCAACGATTGTAACATCTTTTCCTTTGAACCTTCCTGGAAGGATTGAGCCACCATACATAAAGACTGAAGGCACATTCAAACGCACCATTGCCATCATCATTCCGGGCAAAGATTTATCGCAGCCTGCTATTCCAACTAGGGCGTCATAGCAATGTCCGCGCACTGTTACCTCGATTGAGTCGGCGATAACTTCGCGCGAAACGAGTGAAGACTTCATGCCCTGATGTCCGTTTGCGATACCATCTGTAACTGTGATTGTCGTGAATTCACGCGGCGTTCCACCAAAATCTTTTACACCTTTTTTTGCTGGTTGGGCTTGGCGCTGAAGCGCGATATTACAAGGCGCGGCTTCATTCCAAGCGCTGACAACTCCGACGAAAGGCGCGGATAAATCTTCATCTGTCAAACCCTGTGGATATAAGTCAGTCTTGATGTTATAAAGCATCGTCTTGCGCCCTTCACAACCGTGCGAATTGGTGACGTAGCGAGAAGGGAGTTTTGATTTGTCGAATTTTGTCATTTGTAAAAGTTAAATAATTTAGCTCGATAAATTTATCTTCAATCTTCCTGGGCCATCCTTGCAAAAGTTGGGATGGACCAGGAAGAATCGCGAATAACAAAATCTTACGAAGGAATTATTTACTGAGCTTCTTTTGCGCGCATCAGGCTGCGGTAACGCGCTACATTCGCATTATGCTCTTGGATAGTCGAAGAGAAAACATGGTCTCCCGATCCGCTGGCGACGAAGAAAATATAATCAGTTTGCATTGGATTTAGCACAGCTTTGAGCGAGGCAACTCCTGGATTGCATATTGGCGCAGGCGGCAAGCCGTAGATATGGTAGGTGTTAAAAGAAGAGTTATTCTGAATGTCGCTAACTCTGATTGGACGCTCGAGCTGCTTATTTCCAAAGGCGAAGGAGTAAATAATCGTTGGATCAGATTGTAGCTTCATGCCTTTGCGCAAACGATTTACGAATACCGAGGCAACTTTGCCGCGCTCACTTTCAATGCTGGTTTCGCGCTCAACGATAGAAGCCAAAATCACCGCCTGCTCTTTGGTTTTGATTGGAATTGACTGATCGCGCCTCTCCCACAATCCGTCAACATTCCGCTTCATCGCTTCTTGCATGCGCCTGACTATTTCGGTCTTGGTATCGTTGTAAGAATAGAAGTAAGTCTCGGGTAATAATGAGCCTTCCTTAATGCCTTCTGGCAACTGACCAATTAAGCCCGCAGCTTGCTCAATATTAGTAAGGGCAGAGTGAGTAGAAAGACCTTCGGCGACAGTAACTTTGCGGAAAGCGATGTTACCGCGAATCAACTTGTGAAGAATCTTGTAGTAAGAGATGTGCTTTTCAAAAAAATATTCACCATAACGCACCTTAGGATCTACCCCCTTAATAATCTGGCCGATGTAGAGAAAGGTGTTTGGACTCTTGATGATATTTTCTTGATGCAACTTATTGACCACTTCACGCAACGTCATTCCTCTTTCCACCATGAAACGTTTATCCGCTTTGTGGTAAGAATTTGGCGCATTGAAATACATGATTATGCCAAGCACCAAGACGATGTAGCAAATAACCAACACCGACAAGGTAGCGCAACCGACTAGAATTTTATTTTTGTGATGGCCTTCGCTCATGCAAAACGTTTTAAGATCAGACAAGCATTGGTTCCGCCGAAGCCGAATGAGTTAGACATCACGACATCAATTTTTCTTTGCTTCGCTTGTTTGGCGACCAAATCAATGTCGCAGCCTTCTGATGGCTCGTCGAGATTAAGAGTTGGTGGCGCAACATTGTCACGAATTGCTTGAATTGAGAAAATCGCCTCAACCGCTCCAGCTGCACCGAGCAAGTGTCCGATCGCTGATTTGGTTGAAGACATCGATAGTTTGTAAGAGTGATCACCAAAAACTTTTTTGACGGAATTAACTTCAATCTCATCGCCCATCGGAGTTGAGGTGCCGTGAGCGTTGATGTAATCGATATCTTCTGGATTCATTCCAGCGTGTTTTAAAGCCAGCTTCATTGCATAAGTTGAGCCGCGACCAGAACTTTCTGGAGCGGTAATATGATAAGCATCACCCGACATTCCGTAGCCAATAACTTCTGCATAAATTTTTGCGCCACGTTTTTTGGCATGCTCTAATTCTTCAAGCACAACAATACCGGCACCTTCACCCATTACAAAACCGTCGCGATTCTTGTCCCATGGACGCGAACCGAGAGTTGGATTATCATTAAAGTTAGTCGACAGCGCGCGCAGAGAAGCAAATCCGCCGATGCCAATTTCACAAATCGCTGATTCAGCGCCACCAGCAATCATAACATCAACGTCGCCATATTCGATCATGCGCGCAGAATCGCCAATCGCGTGAGTGCCAGTCGCGCAAGCAGTAACTATTGCGTGGTTTGGCCCCATATATCCGTATTTGATTGAAACTTGTCCGGAAGCGAGATTGATCAAACTTTGCGGGATGAAGAAAGGACTAATTTTTTTGATTCCTCTTTCTTTCATTGTGATCGCGGTTTTTTCGATCGCCGGAAGTCCGCCGATGCCGGATCCGATCATCACGCCGGTTCGATATTGCTGCTCTTCGCCTTCTGGTTTCCAGCCAGAATCAGCGATAGCTTGATCTGCCGCGCCCATCGCAAAATGAATGAAGCGATCCATTTTTTTCTGCTCTTTAATATCAACGTGACTATCGAGATTAAACAGGCCTTCTCCGATACCGAATTTAACTTCGCCGGCAATTTTGCACGGAGATTCTTCAGGATTAAAAATTGTAATGAGACCTAAGCCAGATTCACCATTAACCAATTTCGTCCATGTGCCTTCAGCACTTGAAAATAAAGGCGTAACAGCACCAATGCCCGTTACGACAACCCGTCTTTTTTGTGTCATTATTTTGGAGGTTTATTTGAGAACCGAAAAGAAGATGCCCGTCTTAGAGAAAGAAAAATTTTAGTCAATTTTGCGATGCGAAAAACAATCTTCTTAACATCACCAACAATCGCCAAAAATTTCTACCAACACGCAATTTGCTTTTACCAATTTTTTTGCCGTAGTCGTAGAAAATTGGAATTTCATCTAGTCGCGAATCGAATCGCGCTAATTTTATTAAGAGCTCGCAAGTGTAGGTAAACTCTGGCTCTGTGATGAAATTATCTTTTTCTTTGGCAAAAAGTTTTTTCAATTTTTCAGCGCTGTAGATGCGATATCCACTGCTGTAATCTTGTAATTTTTCGCCAGAAATTTTCTTCACAGCAAAAATATTTTGCAAAAGAAGCGAGGTAGATTTGCTAATGAGTTTGCGATGAATCGGAAAATCTGACATAACACTGTTTCCGCAGAAACGCGAGGCGACAAGAAAATCGAGAGAATTTTTTCTGAAATGTTTAAGCATTTCTGTAAGCTGCTTCGGGTTATGAGTGTTGTCCGCATCGAGAGTAATCACCAGATCATCCTTAGCAGTATCATCGGTGGAATTTTTGATCACCTCAAGAAAAAGTCTTTTGTAAGCGAGGCCCAATCCGCGCTGATTTTTTTTTGGCAGAACAATTATTTTATAAGATTTTTGAAATTCGGCAATAACTTGCAAAGACCTGTCAAACGTGCCGTCAATGCACATAATAACTTCAAACTTCTCACCAGAATTTTTTAATTCGCGAAAAAGATCGGTAAAAACTTTAGGAAGATTTTTTTCCTCGTTTAGGCAGCAGAGAAGAACTTTGATCAATTTTAAGAAATTAGATTTTAGATTCGGGCACAATCCAAAATCTAAAAACAAAAATCAAAAATTTGTTAATCTCCAAACAATCATTCGACATTGTAATTATTGGCTCAGGCGGCGCTGGTTTAATGGCGGCGATTTCAGCGATCGATGCTGGCGCAAAAAATATTGCAGTGATCAGTAAGGTCATTCCAACTAGTAGCCACACAGTTGCAGCCAAAGGCGGAATTAATGCTGCTCTTAGCAATATAGAAAATGATGATTGGAAATGGCACGCTTACGACACGCTAAAAGGCGCAGATTATCTAGCTGACAATGACGCCGTCGAGTTACTTTGCCGCGAAGCACAAACAGCAATTTTAGATTTAGAAAAAATGGGCATGGTTTTCTCGAGAGGAGAAAATGGCAAAATTTCTCAGCGAGCTTACGGCGGCCAAACTACAAATTTTGGACAAGGCGAAATAGCCTATCGCGCCTGCTATTCCAAAGATAAAACAGGTCACACAATTCTTCATACTCTGCACGAACAAGCGCTAAAAAATGGGGTGAAATTTTTCTCAGAATTTTTTGTTACAGATCTATTGATTGAATCGAAAAATCAGTGTCACGGCTGTCTCGCGCTAGATTTAAATTCTGGCGAGTTGGTGATTTTTTCTGCCGCAACAGTAATTCTTGCGACCGGCGGCTACAGCCAAATTTATCAAAATACAACATCCTCTCTGATCTGCACTGGCGACGGTTCTGCCTTAGTTTTTAAAGAAGGTTTGCCGCTGCAAGACATGGAGTTTGTACAATTTCATCCAACAGGAATTCAAGGTCGCGGATTTCTTGTAACCGAAGCTGCACGAGGTGAGGGAGGCTATCTAGTAAATTCTTCCGGCAAGCGTTTCATGCAAAATTATGCACCAAAAATGTTGGAACTCGCCTCGCGCGATGTGATCTCGCAAGCAATGGCCACAGAGATTCAAAATGGAGAAAAAATTTATCTCGATCTCCGTCATTTAAGCGAAGATGTTCTGCGCAATAAACTTCCTGGCGTTGTTGAGTTAGTAAAAAATTTTGCACGCCTTGATGTAAAAAAAGATCTTATTCCCGTATCGCCTTCTGCTCATTACACGATGGGCGGAATTCCAACTGATCTCGACTGCACTGTAATCTCAGGACTGATGGCGATAGGCGAAACAGCCTGTATTTCTGTGCATGGAGCCAATCGCTTAGGATGTAATTCTTTGCTCGATTTAATTGTCTTTGGAAAAATCGCCGGGAAAAAAGCTGGGGAAAAAGCAGCAGAAAAATCTTCACAACAAAACACAAAAATCGCAGAAAAAATCGCGGCAGAAAAAATTGAAAAACTGCTCGCCATTCTAGGACTATGCGAGGCTAATAATAACGAATCGTTGAGTGCGCTTAAAAAAGAACTCCAAGAAAATAATGAAAAACATCTTGGGGTTTTCCGTGATGAAAAACTGCTAAAACTAGGATTAGCAAAGACTCAGGAAATTTACGAAAT
>CAIQBQ010000069.1 GCA_903870105.1 uncultured Alphaproteobacteria bacterium
ACGCTTTGAGCTAACCAGTACTAATTACCCGATTGGCTTATTTTTAAACTATGTGTGGAATTAATCTGCATTTAGGGTTTTGAGATAGACACAGTAATTTATTCGCTAGTATCTTTAGTTATCATTTAATTGTTGGAATAACTGATCTTGCATTGCCAACCAAAACTTTTTTGGTTGGCAATGCATACAGTTAAGACAACATTCGTAATGCCACTTGTTGGCTTGGTGAGGATAGCGGTGTGGAACCACTCGATACATTCCGAACTCGCAAGTGAAACGCATGTCGCGCCGATGGTATTTGGTCTTTGTGGCCAGTGAGAGTAGGTTGTCGCCAAGCCAATAAGTGGCATTAAGCATAAACTAAAACAGCAAAACCCGTCTAGATTAAAACCTAGGCGGGTTTTTTATTGCCTAATTTTTAAAAACTTTATTCCTTGCGCTAATAGTCTCGTTGCTAGAAAAAATCTCTTCACATCAAAACCATAACACGACGATTCTAGCTCGTATAAATCCCCCGCAAACAATTCGAAGACTGAGTTTGCTGATTTTTCCTGACTAGAGCGCAATGTAGGAGGTTAGTCCTTGAGTCCAGTCCGGCTTAATACTCGAGACTCTCTTGTTGTAACCAAAAAACAGCTGAAAAGAAGATCGGCAATTGAGCCGACAATTGGTCGCGCGAAGCAAGAAGAAAAGGTATGTCTCTGTAGGCTAAAAAGGAAATGTTAGGGATCAAATCATCTCACCCTTAAATAGGGCGGACAAAATCTAAGACTTTTTCTTAAACATCTCAGGAGTTCTGCTAAAGATTGCGAAGACGAGGATTTTGATCTTGTTTTTACTCTACCTGCTTTAGATCCTATTGCCAAAAATTTATCGACTTGGAAATTGTTGAGAATGAAAGCAACCTTCTTCAGTGGGAATTAATTAGCCATTTAGTAAGGCTGAGGAGTCAGATCCGATGGTAAATAAAGAGGATGACTCGGCGTTCCATCTTGTGAAAGACGCAAATAAGAAAGTCCTGAATGATGCCGAAGTAACTTAATCAAATCTTGGCCACGAGAACGCAGCATTTTTGGCGGCTGTCCAAAGGCTAATATAATTGTTTTGGCTTCATTGGCCATTTTCAGAATCATCTTATCATTTTCTGGGCCGACGGGATCTTTTACTTCCAGCAATCGGTTTTTATCTGTGGCGCGATAGGCGTGAACATTGGCAACTAACTGTCCACCACAACCCCAAGAGCGCGCAAATTTACCAGTTCTTATCAGCGTTGGATCAGCATAATCAATACAAGCCACACTCGGATTCATTAGCAGCCACATGACTAGTGGTTTTGACTCATCCCAAATCTCACGAAGCTGATAACGGTATTTCTGACACTCTGAAAACACTGCCGTGATTTTGGAATCAACTGGCCAGGCCGGACGAGATTTTCCTTCAGCGTCGTGTTTCAAATTGTAATGAGAACGTTGCAAAATTTGTTTTGACGTAAAAGACATTTGATTTTGCTATTTTATTTAAAGAAACAATTCTTGAAAGAGCTGTAAAGGCAGGTAAAATATAGCTTCACAAGATTTTGTGGCAACAAACAATTAACAAATTTAGAGAAAATTAACAGGATTCTTTGGGCGGTTTGCAATATTCCCCTTTTGGCCTGCGGGGAGCCCAGTCTCCTTATTGCTTCATGTGACCAATCATCGACTCAATTGTCGATCTTCTTTTGAGATTTTTTTGACCAGAGATGAAGACTTTGGCATGATTTCCGAGTTGATCGTCCGAATTAAGATCCGCGAAGGCTATTTTAATTTTACCCCAGTAATTTTCTGCTGATTCTAAGGCCGGTTTATGAGTGTCTGTGCCTTGCCTTTGTTGATGCAATGGAGGCCTCGGGCTCGTGAAGAGAATAAAGCCTGTTCTTACTTTTTAAGTTTATCTTGGTTTTGATTGAGAATTGAAGTGAAGATTTAGTAAGATTTTTTGCTGAAGAGCCAGCTCTTTGACTTGAGTTTATTTTGCACTCTAAATCACGAGCTACTCTGCCAAAGATTTTTTTTAGACTTTTGGCGAACTTACTCGCTCGTCTAATTTGTTCGGCATGAGAAGGTATCTAGAGATTTAACGCAGCAGGGTCTTGACGAACAGCTATCCCGCTACAGCTGCAAGCTTCGCCAATCTTTCTCGAGTATTTTGTTGTAAAGCTTGGAGTGGTGGAAAATTCGATTTTCTTTGGCATCACAGTGCTATCCGACGACCTTATCGAGGTTTTAACTTCTAACGCTTCTGATTGACGACCATGGAAACAGTTAGCGAAAAGCTCAGAACCGAACCTATTTCCGAAGCCAATAAGAGATGATGTAATTTATAGGCAATCTGTTCCATATTAATTTCTGGTAAAAAACAGCGGGGAAAAGCCTTACTAAAGCAGGGAGATAAAGAGCGCGGAGGCAGTTCGGGGCAACTAATTAATGATCATTGGAAATTCGGGTTTATTGCAATTTATCTGGGGGTGATTTTTGTAGAAATTTTGGTCCAATAATCATCTGGGAATTTTTGCTGCAACTTTTGCTTTGCCTTCTTTCCCTCTTCTTTTAGGCCAATTTTATAATAAACCTC
>CAIQBQ010000070.1 GCA_903870105.1 uncultured Alphaproteobacteria bacterium
AACCTCGCACACAAAACCAATTAACAAAGGCGATTTCTCTGGTCGCTACATTCACTACGGCGTACGCGAACACGCAATGGGCGCAGTAATGAACGGCATTGCGCTTCACAGCGATTTCATTCCTTACGGTGGAACATTTCTGGTTTTTGCTGACTACATGAAGCCCGCAATTCGCCTCGCCGCACTAATGCAGCAGCAGCTGATTTACATCTTCACTCACGATTCAATCGGCCTTGGAGAAGACGGCCCAACGCACCAAGCAATTGAACATTTAGCAATGTTGCGCGGAATTCCTAATCTCAATGTTTTTCGCCCAGCAGATTCTGAAGAAACTTGGCAATGTTTTGAAATGGCTCTTGCGGCAAGAAAAACTCCCTCAGCAATGATTTTGACAAGACAAGATTTGCCATTTTTAGTAAAAGAAAAAAGCCACGAGGGGGAAAGTCTAGCCAACCGCGGCGGATACGCGCTTAACAATATTTTAAATCCCGAAGTTGTAATCATTGCAACTGGCTCAGAAGTTTCGATTGCGGTTGATGCAAAAGAAAAATTGCAAGCAAAAGGAATCAATGCTCGCGTGGTTTCAATGCCGTGTTTTGAAATTTTCGAAGAGCAAGACGAAGCTTACAAAAATGAAGTTTTGGGCGCGAAAAATATTTTACGCGTCGGTGTTGAAGCTGCAATTTCACAAGGCTGGGAAAAATATCTCGGCCTTGACGGAATTTTTGTTGGAATGAAATCTTTCGGCGCTTCCGGAAAAGCAGAAGATTTGTACAAGCATTTCGGAATTACTTCTGACGCAATTTGTGAACAAGTCGTAAAAAAATTGCGCGGCTAAAACTGAATTGTCCACTTAAGTGGACAATTTGAAAAAAAACCCATTTTAACCAGCAAAATTAAGCCCCTAGACCCAATTCAAAAAAGAGCGAAAAAATGAAAAAAACTTTGGGTATTTTTTTTCTACTCCTCACAACTTCTTGTCGCGGCACTTACTATTCTGGTCCAAAATCTGACCATTTTGACGGCAAGAAATTCATCTCTGAAGACAAAACAAAATTGCGCGAAAACTTACGCTTTGCCTTTACCAACAAGGATTCTTGGGATGCTCCGGAAGAAAAGGTGAGTTTTGTCAAACCAAACGAGCTCAAAAAAATCAAAAACGCGCGCATTATTTTTGTCGGTCACTCAACTTTTCTGATTCAAATTCCTGGCGCGAATATTTTGACCGACCCAATCTGGTCTGAGCGCGCCGGCCCTATTGCCTTACCATTTTTTAGTCCAAAGCGCCACAATCCTCCGGCAATTAATTTTGACGATTTACCAAAAATTGATTTTGTTCTTATTGGCCACAGCTCTTACTACCACATGGATTTGCCAACGATTCGAAAATTACAGAAAAAATTCACGCCAAAATTCATTACTGGGCTTGGCAATTGTCACGTTTTGAATGAGATCGAGAAACTAGGAATTTCCTGCTTCGAGCTTGATTGGGATCAGGAAATAAAATTGACAAATGGTGCAGCCAAGGGAACGGAATTAATTTTCCTTCACGCTAAAAATTGGTCGAAGCGCTCTTGGTTCGACACTAACAAAACTCTCTGGGGATCTTTCTTGATCAAAACTCCGAAAATCAAAATCTACTTCGCTGGCGACACGGGCTATTCGCGACACTTTAACGAGATTAGTAAAAAATACGGCAAGCCAGACTTGGCGCTACTTCCGATTGGATCCTACGAGCCGCGTTGGTACTTACAAGATCACCACATGAACCCTGAAGACGCAGTGGTGGCGCATCGCGAGCTTGGCGCGAAGAAATCAATCGGAATGCATTTCAATACTTTTAGAACTAGCGCTGAAGGATATTTAGACGCGGAAAGCGACTTAGAAACAGCCAAGCTTTCTTACCACTTAAAGAAAAAAGAATTCGTTGCGCCAAAATTTGGCGAAATATTTGAGTGGTAGAGACGCTTTTATTCTTTTGTAAAAACTGCAACGTAATTAACCGAAACATTCGCACTCTCTTTCCACTCAGAGTTAATGATGCTGTACTCGAACCCGCGCAATTCTTTTAGTTTAAGACCAGCTTTTTCAGCGTAAGAATTAACTTCCGAAGGTTTTAAAAATTTCTTCCAATCGTGCGTGCCAATTGGCAACCAACGCAGCAAATATTCGACAGCAATTTTGGCCAGCGCGAGTGATTTTAAATTGCGATTAGTTGTTGCGACAAAAACAAGCCCATCCTTACTTGTAAGGTTAGCAAGGCTTTGAATAAAACCCTCAGGATTAGCAACGTGCTCAATGATTTCGAGCGCAAGAACTACGTTAAATCCCTTGGCAAATCCCTTGGTAAGTTTTTCATTTAATTCTTCAGCTGTTGAAACTTGGTAATCGATTTTTAACCCAGATTTTTCGGCGTGAATTTTTGCAACTTGAATATTTCTTTCTGAAGCGTCAATTGCCGTAACATCAGCACCGGCAACGGCAAAAGGCTCAGCAACTAAACCTCCACCGCAGCCAACATCCAAAATTTTTACGCCAGAAATTTTTGTAAATTTTTCCTCAATTTTTCTTTTTAGATGCAAAATGCGAATTGGGTTGAACTCGTGCAAAGGCTTGAATTTGCCAGACTTATCCCACCACTCGTCAGCAATGCGTGAAAATTTTTCTACTTCTTTTGGGTCGATTGAACTCATTTTAAATAATTTATAACTTAATTGATTGCCGCTTTTAGCCCGAGTAAATTTTTATTTGTAATAAATTAAGGAAATTCTTTGTCTGCAAACTGTTTAATTTATCCGGGACTCCCTGCAAAATATACTGCGAAGCTCTCGGAAAATATTTTAAAAAATTTCTAAAATATCCCTTCTGAATTCTTCTTTCTTTGCAGATCTAGTCTGGCTCATTTTCGACATTTATTTCCCAATAAATTTTGACATTTGCTTAAGTATTTTTACTTTGCGCCCGCCTTTTTGCCGCCCTCATTTTTAAATCAAATAAAATCAAATGCGCTACCTAGCCTTGACTGAACAAGATCGAAAAGAAATGCTCGCTGCAATCGGCGCGACTTCTGTGGATCAACTTTACGATTCAGTTCCATCTGAATTTTTACTTAAAAAACCAATCGCAAACTTACCCAATCACCGAGGTGAATTAGAGGTAGAAAATATTTTAAATTCTTACGCGAATAAAAATCGCGCCGCTTCAGCTGGTCCGTTTTTCTTAGGCGCTGGATGCTACAAACACCACATTCCCGCTTCCGTTGACCATTTGATTCAGCGCTCGGAATTTCTAACTTCTTACACACCTTACCAGCCAGAAATTTCGCAAGGAACTCTCGCAGTAATATTCCAATTTCAGAGCATTATTGCCCTGCTCACTGGAATGGAAATTTCTAACGCTTCAATGTATGACGGCGCAACAGCAATGGCTGAAAGCTGCCTAATGGCAATGCGCATTAAGGATCGTAAAAACATTGCGATTATTGGAAATATTCACCCCGATTATTTAGAAGTTACTCGAACTTCCCTCAACTTGAATGACGCAAAATTAGTTTCGCAAATCGACGAAACTTGTGCGGCTGTAGTTGTGCAATATCCCGACTTTCACGGTGAAGTTGGAAATTTAGACGAGCTTAGAAAACAATGCGATGCTTCTGGAGCATTGCTGATTGTTGTTACTAACGAGATCCTTTCTCTCGGTTTGCTTGAAGCTCCAAAACAAGCAGACATCTGTGTTGGCGAAGCCTCTTCAATCGGTGTTGGTCTAAATTTTGGCGGCCCACTTTTAGGATTTTTCTCCTGCAAAAAAGAATTCGTTCGTCAAATGCCCGGCAGAATTTGCGGCGCAACAACAGACGTTGATGGCAAGCCTGGATACGTGCTAACATTGAGCGCGCGCGAGCAGCATATTCGCCGCGAAAAAGCGACTTCAAACATTTGTTCAAATCAGGGTTTGTGTGCAACGGCATTCACAATTCACACTTCATTACTTGGTGAAATTGGTTTTAAAAAACTCGCTTTAATCAATCACAAAAGAGCCTGCGACCTTGCAGATCGACTTGCGAAGGTTAAGGGCGCGAAAGTTTTGAATCAGAACTTTTTCAATGAATTCACAATCGAACTGTCAAAAGACGCGGCCGAAGTAAACAAAAAACTTCTCGCCAAAAACGTAATCGGCGGTTTTGCACAGGGAAATAAAATGATCGTTGCGGTTAGTGAATTAACTACTGCTCAAGACATTGAGACTTTGGCTAACGAGCTAGAAAAAATCTTAAACTAATCACTTCAATTGCACTTCATCCTCGAGAAAGCAGAGATGAAAAGCTCTAAAAACAAAATAAAAATGACCTTTACTCCAAAAGAAATCGGCGGACTAAATCACGAAACCGAGTTGCTCATTAAACAATCGCGCGAAGGAGCTTGCGGTGTGGATTTGCCAGAATTAGCAAAATTTGCGACTCGTACTGGGCAGAAATCACGCGAGCAAATTGGCTTGGCACAGGTTAATGAGCCTACGGTGATTCGTCACTTTGTGCGCTTGTCGAATCAAAATTATTCGATTGACGCTGGGTTTTATCCTCTTGGTTCTTGCACAATGAAGCATAATCCACGCTTGAATGAAAAGATGGCTCGCCTTTCTGGCCTTGCTGACATTCACCCATTGCAAGATCAATCTACAGTTCAAGGCGCACTTGAATTAATGTTCAATTTGCAAAACTGGCTCGCGACTTTGACTGGACTTGATGCGGTTTCTCTTGCTCCGGCAGCTGGCGCTCAAGGTGAGTTTTCAGGAATTTTAGTAATCAAAAAAGCACACGAGAAAAAAGGTGAAGCGGCTACTCGTAAAATTATTTTAATTCCAGATTCAGCTCACGGAACAAATCCGGCAACTGCCTCAATGTGTGGATTTCAAATCAAAGTTATTCCTTCAGACAAAGAGGGTTTGATTGACGTTGCAGCTTTAGAAAAATTAGTGGCAGAGCACGGCGAATCAATTGCTGGAACAATGATCACTAATCCAAATACTTGCGGAAAGTTTGAAAAAAATATTAAGCATATTGCAGATTTGATTCACTCGGTCGGCGGATATTTCTACTGCGACGGCGCCAATTACAACGCAATAGTCGGCAAAGTTCGCCCTGCAGACATCGGTGTTGATGTAATGCATTTCAACTTACACAAAACTTTTTCCACTCCGCATGGTGGCGGTGGACCTGGTTCTGGACCAATCGCCGTGCGCGCTGAATTAGCAGAATTTTTGCCAACTCCGCACGTTGCCAAAGAAGGAGAAACTTACAAACTTTACGCACCAAAAAATACTTGCGGCAAAGTAAAAGGCTTTAACGGGCAATTCGGAATGCACATCCGAGCTCTTACTTATATGCTTTCACACGGAGCTGACGGCTTACAAAAAGTCGCGGAAGATTCGGTGCTTTCTGCAAATTACATTCTAGCAAAATTGAAGGATCATTACCACGTTCCATTTGAAGGCAATTGCATGCATGAATGTTTGTTAACTGATAAAATTCAAAAGGCGCAAGGCATCTCGACGCTAGATGTTGCAAAGGCTTTGGTCGAATACGGGATTCATCCAATGACAATTTTCTTCCCTCTCGTTGTGCAAGGCGCGATGTTAATTGAGCCAACTGAAACTGAAGGAAAAGAGACTATTGACCGATTCGTTGACACGATGATTTACATTGCAAAAGAAGTTAAGGAAGGCCGCGGGGACAGGTTTCACAATTATCCTATCAATACTCCGAGAAGAAGATTAGACGAAGTCAAAGCCGCTAAAACTCCGGTAACAACTTGGTCACAAATTTGAGAAACAAAGCCTTCTCCCTAGTTGAACTTTCCGTCTCACTTGTTGTCATTGCTATATTACTGACCCTTGTGGCCGGGGGTGCAAATTTGATAATGTCGGCAAAATTAAGTAGCGCTCGTTCTCTCACCGCAAGATCTCCGGTGCCCAAAATTGCGGGGCTAATTGCATGGTACGAAACCTCGAGACGCGAGTCATTTAAAATGAACGAAGCAGTGGATGATGGGCAAATCAGCGCTTGGTACGATGTGGGGCCGGGATCAATTACTAAAAAATATAATACCTTAACCAGAACCGCCTCCTCTGCAGTAATTTATCAGCAAAGCGGCATTAATAAACTTCCGAGTAT
>CAIQBQ010000071.1 GCA_903870105.1 uncultured Alphaproteobacteria bacterium
GGCGGGGCGAATGAAGGACTGAGCGAGGAAAAACAAGAATGGTTAAGAATGTTGGATATGCTCGATGATGATGCAAAAAAAGCTGCATTTGCAACTACGAAAACACTCGCTAAAAATTGTGAAATGGCGCGGGAGTTTGCCCAGTTTCGACAAGAAGTAAGTCAGCAGAGAATGGCGGCTTGATGGTAAGCACAAAAAAAAGGCAGCCCAAATCTGAGCCGCCTTGTTATTTACTGCGTTTGTTGAATGGTATGACTAATGCCGTCAATCAATTTAATTATGTTTTTTACTTCGGTAATCAATTCGACATTTTCAGGTTCAATTGTTTCGATAAGTGCGAATAGATTGCTTTTTAGTTTTTCAGTTTTTTCAGGAATAGTAATCATGACAGATTTTAATGAAGAATTTAACGAAACCTTTGCACAGATTAAAACACATCTTGATTTGTGCAAAACCGTAATTGACACGCTCGGCGACAATGATAAAGCAAAAGTGAATTTGCAGTTGTCGGAATTAGAAAACGCGATTGAACGGGTCAAAAGGCTGAGAATGGCGGCTTGATGAAATTATTTGACGCTGGTAGATTTTTTGCTTAGTTTTAGCAACACAACAAATAGGAACTAAACATGAAACCCGCTCAATTTAAAATCGTCTACGATGGCAGTGCATTAACTAACAATGAAATGAGTGTTAATGACCTTGCGCCTGCATTACTTGCGATTGGTGACTTAATGGAAACCGTCGGCAATACACTTTATGGCGATAAATTCAAAATTGGTGTCAGTGTTAAAGGCTCGTTTAAAACGGGTTGCTTTGGCGTTGAAATGGTTGCTAGTACCCAAAACATTATTTTAGATGCGATTGATTTGTTTAATCATGGTAATACGACGGCTGTTTTAAATGCGGCTAGTTTGATTGGATTAGTCGGTGGCGGCTCAAGTACGCTGATTGGTTTCTTGCGCTGGCTGAAAAATCGAAAAATCACCAAAAGAGAAGTGATTGATAACGGTGTTGTGCGGGTGTTTGTTGACGAAGACCATTACGATATTGAACAGGTGGCATTAGGTTTGTTACAAAATCATAAAATACGAAAAGCCTTTGACGACTTGATTAACAAGCCGCTTTCTACTGACGGCATTGATTCGTTTGCCATCATGAATTTAGATGCACCAGAAACGCCAGTAGTTTTTATTGAGCGCGACGAAAGCGTTTATTTTTCAGCACCGACACCAAGCGATGAAGAAATTAACAACCAAATAACGATTGTCAGCTTGCAAATTGTCAGTGCATCATTTGCCGAGGGTAATAAGTGGCGATTTTATGACGGTTCACAAAACTTTTTTGCCGAAATACTTGATGAAGCATTTTTAATTCGCGTGCAAAACAGCGAAGAAGCTTTTGCAAAAAACGACATTCTGAAAGTAAAAATACAGGTCAAGCAATGGCTGACAAATAAAGGCATGAAAACGGAGTATTTTATTGTCGAAATCATTGAGCATCGGTCAGTACATCAACAACTTTTGCTTGCCTAAAAAAGTCCTTTAAAACAAAACCTAAAAAGCCACGTTTCGAGCGAAAATCCCGCTAAATTCGTGGCTTTCTTGTATTTAATGCAAAAGCAGATAAAATTCCGCGCCCGTGATTTTAGGTGCTTATTTTATGGACTTCCTGTCAGAGCTGCGCGAGCTATTGGAAAGCGAGTTAAAACACAACGCTATCGACCTACAAACTGCTGAAAAAATCAGCGATACC
>CAIQBQ010000072.1 GCA_903870105.1 uncultured Alphaproteobacteria bacterium
AATCTTTCGCCTGTAAAATTTTTTCTTTCGATTTCTCATAAGTATTTTCGGCGATCACTTTTTCAATTATCGCCAAAGCTGTTTTTGGATGTCTGATGTCAATTTGCGTGAGCATTTCGCGATCGAAATAATCATGAATATTAGGCGCGCCATAATAAATCGGGTAAGCACCAGCCATGAAAGCGTCCGCTAATTTTTCCGTCCAATAATCGTTGGAACTGCTATTTTCAAGCGAGAGGTGATATTTGTAAGGCGCGATGCCGTCCCATTTATTTGGCATGTCGCGAACTCCGGCACCAAACCAATCTAGCTGATCGCCAAAATGTTCTTTGGCTTTAAGGCAGAAATCGAGGCGAGCTCTGTGCCCAGGACTACAAACTTTGTTTGAACAAAAAACCGAAATCAGTTTTGGTTTTTCATATTCGCGCATCTTTTTGAATTCGTCGTAACCAAAACCTTCGCCTTTCCACTCATTGAATTCGTCAGCACTTTTGATCGGATGCCCGGCGTCAACCCACCAATTCATCGGCGAATGTGCCCTGTAAACTCTAGGATGATTAGCCTCTGCATGCGAAACGTGAAGGCGATAAAACTGATTAATAAATGGCGCGAGAGAATCGTAACGAATTGTTTGCGGCGGCTCGCAAGCCATAAAAATCACGTTCTCTTTTGGGCAAAGACAAGATTCGTTAGGGAAACTTTCGCCAATAACTATCCAATAATCCGCTTCGGTAATTGCTGCATCGTTAAAATAAAATTCGCAATTCTTCCAAACATTTCCGCGGTTCGGCAGAAATTTATTAATCAGTGGATTGGAATGGTCTGGCGCGGCAAGACTTGTTGTACCGCAGCTTATTTTTACTTTAATCATTAATTATCTCCGAATCTTTTTTTAAGTTTTTTCTTCGCCTTACAAACCAACTTCATCTTGGTAATTAAGCCGGGCAATCCGCCGTGTAACTTGGTTGATTTTAGAATTTCCAGCTGTCTGTCTCGCATTTCCTTGCGAGAATTTTTGGTGACATTTTCTGCATTACCTAAACTTTTTTCCCAAGCTTTACGATGCTCTTCATCATTAAAATCTAACTTAGTTTGGCGCCAATTATAAACAGAACGCGGGCAGTAAATTATTCGTCCATGTTTGGCCATTTCACAAAGATAAACGTGGTCTCCGCCGATAATGTAGTGGCCTTTGTGTTGTGCTACTTTGGCGATTTCAGTGCGATAAATTCCGAATAATCCGGCGCATTCGTGAAGGTGGGCGATCAAGGTGTAGACGCGCTGCGCTGGCACATCGCTAGTTAGACGATCGGCAAACCAACAATCAAAAATTCCGATTTCATTGTCGTCCTTATCAACCGCTCGCGAAGCCGGCCAGCATCCAACCGCATCAGAATTTTCTAACGTGTGAAGCATGTGTTTCGTGTAATCTGCATCGAGATAATCATGCCCACCAAACCACATAAAATACTTCGTCTGCGCCGCATCAAGGCAAGCCATAAAATTCGCACTGCCACCAATATTTTTTTTCTGACGAATGTATTTTATGTTCGAATATTTCTGCGCAAATTCTTCGCAGATTTGTTGCGTTTCATCACTTGAAGCATTGTCAGAAATAATCACACAACCCGCTTGCTCGACACAAGACTCAAGAGTTTTGCGCAAATACTTAGCCTCGTTATAAGCGGGAATGCCGATGGTTAGCAGGTTTTTGTAATACTTCATACGATGAATTTTCTGATTTGTTCGGT
>CAIQBQ010000073.1 GCA_903870105.1 uncultured Alphaproteobacteria bacterium
AAAAATTTTTTGTAAAAAAACTGACATTGAGGGTGAAAAATTAGTAGGCGAGGGTTCAACAGAAATAAAAAAAATGAAGATTTTTTCTTTGCAGAATAAGCGCTTCATCACTGTCCTTTATTCCAGCCTGATCGTGGCTATTGCCCTTTTAATTAATTTGGGTTTTAGCTCGAGTTAAGTTTTGGATTCAGAAATAGACTAATCTTCGTAACTTTTTTAGTGGCGTTAAGAGTTAGAGATGGGCAAAAAAGGCTTAATGATAAAGGGTCGAATTTTATTTCGAAGTTTCTGCTGGTGACGTCTTATTATCTGAGCTTCCAGAACTTTTTGATTTAATTAAAGTGATGATTGCGCGTCCCTCAGATACTTTATCAGATTTGAGAGAAAATGTTTGGTTTGGTTGTAGCTCGAACTCAACCTCAACCTGGTTATTGCTATTAACGCTTGGTGATGGGGCATTGGGTCTCTGGCCCGATAAGATTTTCCATTTACTCAAACTTATTTTCCACATCAGCTTAACTGAATTATTTTTTACCGAGGTCAAATAAAGCTCTTTTTTTGAATTGTTTGAATCATAGGTAATTTTTTGATCATTAATCCAAACCGCCCAATCTTTAGCGCCGAAGTAAATAATTGAGGCTAGATAAATAAACGATTTTTCATTTTCGACCATTTCCTTTTCCTGAGCTTTTTGATCTTCTTCTCCTCTCTTCTTGGCATTAACTAATTTTTCTTCTTCGTTTTCTTCCGGAACAAATTGTTGATTATTTCTAAATGAATCTAGCGCTCGTTCGGCATTGTTGTTTTCTTCGTCGTCAAACATCAACGAAACAGTTTTATCATTATTGAGCAAGAGGGTGCCGATCGACTCTTTTGCATCAGAAAGCAATGTTGATTTGTTAATCTCAAGACTCTTGATAGGAGCATCATCAACAGAAACTTTTGGCAAAATTTCATCTTTTTGCGGGGATTTATCCGGCAAATTTTTTTCAGAAAAGTTACTAACTTCTTGCGCTAGGGAATAGTTACAAAATAGCGACAGAATTAAGGCGCTAGAAAATGCTCTAATTAACCTCTTTTTTCGCATCTAAGACCTCTACTTTGTTTTCTGTTCCGGGATTTTTGGTCTCATTTGGTTTTTTTTCTAAATCTTTGTAAACGTACCAAAAGAAATCGATTTTACCACTCTCTACCCCTGATGATTTACCGGTGCTGACATCGAGTAATTCCTGAAGAGTATATTCTCTGCTTTTGGAAATGTTAAATGATGTAACTACCGGATAACCTTTAAGAGAATTGATAAATTCATTAGCAAACATCATGGCTTTTGTGTCATTGATTGCGGTAAAATTTATGCTCGCTGTTGTCATCATCACATTAGCTGTTTTGAGATCAAATACTCCCCCCTTTATTACCTCGGGTAAACTTAGTTTTATCTTGGGATTACTTATCCCGTACTTATTTGCAATTGAAGTAAGTTTTGCATTTATTTCATCGATTTTAATGCCGTCAGTATTTTTTTTATTTTCAGAAATGGTTCGCCAAAGATCTTTATATTTTTTGATCTCTGCTGTTTTGCTCTGAAGATCTGCGAGTTCAATGCTGAATTGCGAGGTCTCTTCATTGATTGCCAAAATCTTGCTGTCGACTCCGCTTTTTTTGCTGTAATAAAAATAGAATGTTGAACTAAAAATTATCGCAAAAACTCCAGCAACCAAAAAGTTCTTAATTATTCGTTTTTTTAGAATTTGAATTTTCATTGAGGGGGAGAAGAGGGGGGGTTCGAAGGCCCGCTAGTAATTGTAAAGTTTACAGGGTATGTGAGATATTTGGTGGTAAAATCTAAGGTGCGAGGCAGTTCATCATACTTTACTTGATCGGGCGCAAAAGTTTTTTTTATCGATCTGGTTAGCGCATCGAATTTACGAAATAAATCGTCAATATCTCCCGTGCTGTTGGAAAGCTTTCCAGAAAAAACAATCTGACAATTCTGATTTGTCGAGGGGGATTTGCTGTTGAAATTGGTAATACTATAGAAAAATAAACCAATCTTTACGCCATCTTCTTTTAAAAATTTGAGCCTGGTATAATAGTCGAGAAAAGTATTATTTTTAAGGTTTAAAACTTCATCCATTTTACCAAATTCAATAACTCTTTCAGCACTTACGATCTGATCTTCGTTTGAAATTGTTGCGCCTTCAAATGCTAATTTTTTTAACTTCGCTAATTCTTGATTGACTGTGTAACGTTGAGTTTCGGCGGCCTCAACAGATTGGGCTATTTTATCTTGAGATAGTACGGTTGCAACTCCTGTTGCTATTATCAAAACAACTAAAACCAGGTTTAAATAGTAAGATGCTTTGATGGTTAAGAAAAATTTCTCCAACACCAAAATTTTTGGCGTAGTGAATCTTAAAATTTTCCCCCCCTTGGAGAAAACTTTTGAAATTAAGAAGTCGCAAAAATCGCTGTCACGATCTACGGCCGCTGAAATTCCAATTTTTGCTGCTGCAGTGTTTGGTGTGTAGTTAACAAAATTTAACTCCGTGTTGCTCAACTTTCCCAGAATCGATAAAACTCTTTCTGAAAAAATATTAACAATGTCGAGTTCAGAAATAACTAAATTTGGAAAAATTCTTTTTAGATATTCAAAAGTGCTATAAATATCGTGCTCATATTTTTCTAAAAAATCTGTCTGATCAAAATCGTAGTTAACTACACGAGTAAAAACGATTCCTTGGTTTGAGAACACAATCTGCCTGATTCCACTCACCTGATTTTGTAAAAGAATACAATAAAGTTCGTTATGTTTACTTTTAGTTTTTGACAGAGTTTTGATGTTGCTTTGCAAAGATTGGAATAGTCCAAAAGTTTCAACTGGCGACATGTAAATACCGATCAAGTGATTCGGTAACTCCACCAAATAATCGACCCATCTATTTATTAGGTCGGAATCAGAAGAGGAAATAAAAAGACATTCCCAGCGATTAGTCGCAGCCTGTTTCGCAGCGCTTGGCTTTTTTTTATTCAGAATCATGTAACCCTTCAGGCTACTAGTGTCTCCATCTGTTGCTAAATCGCGCTTAACGATGCGTGTTAAATCAGATTTTCTAACTGAGGGATATATTTTTTTCTTGTAACTCTGGTCGATCGTATCAAGCAGTACGTAAATTGGGGTCGTCTTGTGAGCTAAGCAAATTCCAGAGATTTGGGTTCTGGCATTATCATCAAATTCAGCGATAAAAGCTTTGCTTTCTATTTTTCCGCCCGAGTGCAAAGCAATAACCGCACCGTAATTTCCTATCGTGACAACAATATTTTTTTCAGAAAGCATTTGAATTTGCGGTAACGTTTTGAGAGTTTGTATTTCATCTAAAAAAACCACCCAAACATGCAATTTTTTTCACGATGATTCTTGGAGTTGGAATTGATCTTGTCTCAGTAAAAAGACTACAAGAGCTAGAAACTAAATTTAAGCAAAAATTTCTACAGAAAGTTTTTACAAAAAATGAAATTCTAGCGAGTCAAAAAAGATTCTCGTCAGAGATTTTCTTAGCAAAAAGATTTGCCGCAAAAGAGGCTTTTTCTAAGGCTCTTGGACTTGGTCTTGGTCGCGGAATTAATTTCTGTGACATAGAAATCAGCAATGACGA
>CAIQBQ010000074.1 GCA_903870105.1 uncultured Alphaproteobacteria bacterium
ATAATTTTTTCTGGGGAATTTTTCTGTTTTACTTTTTTTGTTCCACCAATTGCGCGTTGTAATTTGTCGGTGCTAAGATTTTTCTCGATTACTAAGCATTCAAGTTGGGCGCGAGTTTTGGCGTCTTTCACGGCGATTAGATTTCGGTAGTGGCTCCAACTTAGGGATTTTTCTTCACTTGGTAATTTTGGGTAAGTTTTATAAAAGTTGTGCATTTGGTAGAGGGCAGTTCTAGCAATTGTCGTGTCTTTAACTAGTTGTCTAAAAAGCTCTTCGCCGTATCCAGAGCCTTTATTTTCTTTTAAATTCGATTCGATTTCTCTGCCAATTTCCCAGCTCATTACCACCTTTTCGCGATTTACATCTCGAACAATATTTTCTTTTGTTTTGGCAATTGTTTTTTGAATTTTAACGAGAAGTTTTTTGTAATTTTGGAGAGTAATTTGCATTGGGCTTGAGAGCTTGGGGTTAAAGGGTTAGAGAGGTTTTTATCTAAATTGTCCACTTAAGTGGATTATTCACTTTTTCGACTAATTAAAAACGACAACAGAGTTTTTTTTCTGTGTTGTTATTTTTTTGGTTTACTAAAAATTAAAATGCTTCAACTGATTCAAAATAATTTTCTTAAAAATGGCTGAAAAAAATACTCAATCGATCTTGGAGTCGATCAAAAAAAAGCTGAATAAATTTGATCAAAAAGCGACAAATAAAATGTCTGATCTTGACGGTGAATTTGATTACGTCGCATCAGCAAAAAAAGAAGAGAGCAGTAATCGCGCGTCAGTTGCGCCGGGGCAAGAGCAAGTTTCTAATTCGGTTCAGCCAGAGGTAATTTCTACGACAACAGAGGCTGTGCAGCCCAAAATTAAACAAGAAACTTCTGATCTTGAAGAGTTTGATTTGGATGATGAATCTAGCGTTAAACCAATATTAGAGAAGGTTGCTACTAGTGCACAAAACACAGATTCTTACGACGAATTTGAAGAGGATGATCTCGAAGATTTTGAAGAGGAAGTCGATTTTGAAGAGGAGGAAAATGATCTCGCAGAAGAATCAGAAGAAGCGTATGAGGAGAATATGGAGTTGGAAACAGAAGACAGAATTTTGAACTTTGACGAACTTACTGAGTTAAGATCTCAAACAAAGTTAGAACATAAATTAGAGCATAAAGATTTAGCAGAAGAAGAGAAAGACGAAGAAGAAGACGGAGTTTTGAACTTTGATGAACTTACTCAGTCACAACCTAAAGCGGGATTGGAGCAGAAAAAGTCAGCAGAAAAAGTAGAGCATAAGAATGAGGAAGAAGACGGAGTTTTGAACTTTGACGAACTTACTCAGTTAAAACCTCAAGCAAAGTTAGAGCATAAAGATTCAGTAGAAGAAGAGAAAGAAGAGGAAGAAGAAGACAGGGTTTTGAACTTTGACGAACTTACTCAGTTAAAACCTCAAGCAAAGTTAGAGCATAAAGATTTAGCAGAGGAAGAAAAAGAAGAAGAGAAGAAAGAGAAGGAAGAAGAAGAGCAAGACAGAGTCTTGAACTTTGACGAAATTACTGAGCCCGAACTTCAAGCGGAGCCAGAGCAGAAAGAGTTGGCAGAAGCAGAAGAAGATGATGATGATTTAAATTTCGACGATCTTGAATTTGAAGAAGAGGCCAAGAAAGAGTCGTCACAAAAAGTAGAACAGCCAGCTGAGGTAGATCCTCACGATGCTGAACTTGACGAATTAGAGCGCGAGATTCAGAAGCAAAAAGAATTGGCAAAAGAGACTAAAAAAGAATCGCCGAAGGAATTGCATCTTGAGCTCGAAGACGAGTTGCTTGGAATTAAGCCGGTGGAAGTTGTTGCTCCAGTAGAAAAAGTGACAGAGCAGGTAATAGTTCCGCAAGAAATACCTGCCTTGCCCAAGATAGAATTGAAAGACTCTTCTTCTGCTCAAGAGCCTTCATCAGTTCAAGTGCAAGCGCCAAATACTCAGATTATTGAAAAAAGAGGCCTGGTTCTTGACGAGGCGACCGTAAAGCAAACGACAGACTCAGTTAAAAAACTACTCGACGCGAGAAATGTTGTTTCGGGAATTGCTAATTTTTCGCAAAGTCCGGTGCTTGCGGAGCTAGCAATGCAGATGCTTGAGCCGAAGTTAGAAAAATGGCTGAACGAGAATTTGTCGCAAATGGTTGAGACGATTGTGCGCGAGGAAATTAAGAAAATTGTTTCGCAGGATCATTAACTGAATCACTAACTAAGTAAGTCCAATATTTTTTAGTCCTTCCCGTGAAGGCAGGGATCTAAAATGTTCTAGTTCGAAGTAAGTAATTAGCCCTTTTTGATTTACAACTCTGTGAGATGAGTTTGGAAGTGAGCACAAAGCAAAAACAACTTAACAAAAAATAAAAAATGAAAATCGCAAAAAATCTTGCTGAATTAATTGGTAATACGCCGCTGGTTCAAATCAATCGTCTCAACACTTCGTCGGCACAAGTTGTGGCGAAGTTAGAATATTTTAATCCAGCTAATTCAATAAAAGATCGAATCGGTGTAAATATGATTGAGGACGCAGAGAAGAAGGGTTT
The DNA here is from genome assembly GCA_903870105.1 of uncultured Alphaproteobacteria bacterium. Classification (GTDB taxonomy): domain Bacteria; phylum Pseudomonadota; class Alphaproteobacteria; order Rickettsiales; family UBA1997; genus UBA2645. Next base: position 2,573 of record CAIQBQ010000074.1, read on the forward strand.
GATTGCGCCGGGTAAAACTATTTTGATTGAGCCAACCTCGGGAAACACTGGAATTGCTTTGGCTTTTGTAGCGGCAATTAAGGGTTATCGACTCATTCTAACAATGCCGGAAACAATGTCGCTTGAGCGAAGAAAATTGCTCAAGGCTTACGGCGCAGAATTGGTTTTGACGGAGGGTGTAAAGGGAATGAAGGGCGCTATTGCCAAGGCTGAAGAGTTGAATGCGGAAATTAAAGATTCGATAATTTTGCAGCAATTTTCAAACCAGGCGAATGTTGAAATTCATCAAAGAACTACGGCTGAAGAAATTTGGCGCGACACAGACGGTAAGATTGATATTTTAGTCGCAGGCGTTGGTACTGGCGGGACAATCACCGGTATTGCTTCGGTGTTAAAACAAAGAAATCCGAATTTTAAAGCGATTGCAGTTGAGCCAGAAGCGAGTCCAGTTTTGTCGGGAGGGCAGGCTGGTCCGCACAAGATTCAAGGAATTGGTGCGGGATTTATTCCGGCGATTTTGGACGTAAAATTAATCGATGAAGTGTTCAAGGTTTCGAATGAGAATGCGATTGAAACAGCTCGGGCTCTGGCTTTAAAAGATGGAATTCTTGGCGGAATTTCTTCTGGTGCGGCTGCTTACGCGGCTCTTGAAATTGCCAAGAGACCAGAAAATGCCGGGAAGTTGATTGTGTTTATTTTGCCTTCTTGTGGGGAAAGATATTTATCGACGGTACTCTTCGAGCATCTTGTTTAGGTGATATTTATTTCCTTTTTTGTGCTTCATTTTTACGTGGGCTGCAATTCACGGGATGAAGTTAGTTCTGTAATTTAAAACCTTCTAGATTCATTCCTGCGCTGGGATGACGTTGATGATTCTGTGTGTAAAAAAAACTAAAATGAAAATCGAATTTCTCGAAAATATTAAAAAAAACGATCCAGCGGCGAAAAGCTATCTAGAAATAATTCTTTGTTACCCAGGTGTGCATGCGGTGTTTTTTCATCGGATTGCACATTTTTTGGAGGGGCTTGGAGTGCCCGTTCTGCCTCGCTTCATCTCACATGTTAGCAGGGTGTTAACGGGAATCGAAATTCATCCGAAAGTTAAAATTGGTAAGAATCTTTTTATTGATCACGGCTTTGGCGTGGTAATTGGTGAGACTTGCGAGATTGGAAATAATGTGACGATTTACCAGGGAGTGACTTTGGGTGGAAGGTCAGTGAAAAAAGTGAAGCGTCACCCAACAATTTGTGACGATGTGGTGATTGGCGCGGGGGCGAAAATTCTTGGCCCAATCTTGATTGGCAAAGGAGCAAAGATTGGCGCAGGTGCGATTGTTATTAAAGATCTCGAGAGCAATAAAGTGATGGTCGCTGATGTGGCGAAGGAGATGAATGGTTAGTGCTGTTCTTGTTTTTAACCTCATTTCCGCGAAGACGAGGAATACGTGAAGAAATCAAAAAATTATTTAACCATTAGGGCAATTTTCAGCTGACAAAATGGGCTTGTGATATTGACGTTGTAATTGCCATTTTTTACACAAATTTCATTCGCTGAATAATTTAATATGTCTCCGCCAGCAGAAGTTACGCGACCTTTCTTGGGATCGCCGTCGTCAATTTTTTTATCAAAATAAAAAGCATCTTTGGCAGCAATGCTGTGATTGCCAGTGAATAGGCGGTCTAGGTTCGCAAACTTGAATCCTATTTGGTAAAAGTTTTTTTCTTTACTTTCTCCTTCGACGCCAAAAACAATAATTCCGGCATTTTCTCCGAGCTTACTTATTGGGAAGGTTTTTCCGAATCTTGCCAATTCATTTTCAGCTCCGTCGTAATTTTCATCGAGCATTTTTGATTTTGACAAATGAAGCCAAAAATTAGTGATCTCGCCTTCGGCTCGGTTGATCCCCATTGTCTGATTGGTAATAATTCCGTTATTGTCTCCGTCGGTATTTTCAGATGAGAGATTTTGATTAATCGTATTTTTTACATCTCCGGGAAGAGCTTGGTATTTGTTGTGAAATGCTGCGATCGATTGATCATATTTTTGAATTTGTGCGACTAGTCCTCTTGCGTCACTAGTTCTGGAAATCATTTGCACTGCGAAAATTCCGGCGACGGCTACGGTAATTATGCAAATTGCCATTGCGATCTCGAGAAGAGTGAATGCTTTACGTTTCATGACTTGGAAGTAAGTAAATTGCGGAAATGAGTTGATTAACTTCGAAGCTTTTTTAGAAAACAACTCTATTTTTCTTAATTCCCTCCAAGCAACAGTTCTCTAGTGTTAACCAAGAATAAGCTCCTACAAAATCTTGTCAGATTTCCCTTGCTTGTTCTTGCCTCATTTTTGCTTTTTTCCTGCACGGATTCCGGATGTATTGATGCTGATGATTTTGGGGAATATGAGTCACAAACCATTGTTGTAAGTGCAAATGCTTCGCAGGATTCATGTTCTTATGATTCATCATTAGAATTAACAGACAGTGCTCAAGGTTCCAAAATTAAATCTTGCCTTACTCAGGGCACAACAACGGTAACTAATGCAACAGGTTCTTCACTTAATAGTACTCAGGGATGCGTTGGCTTCAGTGATATAGAATATAAAACTATTTGCATAAGTAACTGTGTTCAAACTTGTTTAAGTTCGGTTGGCAGTTCCGATTCCGCAGGTTCTGAACCATCATGGAATTCAACCGACAAAAAAGGAGCTGGTCAAAATTCTGGAGTTACAATAAAGCCTGGTTCGCAAATTATGGTTCGAGCTTCGGGTTCAATTTCTTTAGGAAGCTCTGTTGATTACCAATCTTTATTTTTGAGTGCGAACAATCCTTTACCCCACTCTTATAACTCATCTTTTAAAGAGAATTTTTTCGACGTTCGTTCTGGTCAATCTATAACAGCTAGTTTTAGTGGGTTAATTTATCACGGTTCTAATAGTACTTTACCGCTTGGTCAAACTTCTGACATTAGCTCACATCCAGAATATCTCTATAATCTTGCCAGAAGATTAGTCATTTACACCATCCCCCATCCAGAAGGATATGGTGGTTTTGATTTAACTCAAACTACAGAAAAAGCTGGCGTTAAAACAGTTCCTCTTTTGCCAGATCCGCAGACCTGGAAATGCTCTTACAGCGGAACAAATTTACTGGAATCAACCTGTGAAAGCGATTACTATTCAAATTTTGGATACTCTAATATCAAAAACATTGACGTCACTTCAGCGTTTCCGGTTTCTTCCAAATCGAAATCATCAATTCTCGCTAAATATGGTGGTGTTATTAGGTGGGATCAAGATGGCCTAAATAGTGAAGATTACGATCCTTTTACAGCGAGTAGCGTGACCTGTAATGGAACAAGCGGAATTTGCGCAAATATTACAAATGTTCCAGGTGATCAGGGGA
>CAIQBQ010000075.1 GCA_903870105.1 uncultured Alphaproteobacteria bacterium
TGGTAATCTTACTGCTTTGAGATTTTTAAATCTTAGCGGCAACAGACTAGAAACACTTAATGCTCAGATTTGGAATCTTGCTGCTTTAACAACCTTACATCTTAGTGGCAACAGACTAGAAACACTTCCTGCGGAGATTGGCAATCTTGCTGCTTTGACATATTTAAATCTTGGCGACAACCGGTTAGAAACACTTCCTGCGGAGATTGGTAATCTTACTGCTTTGACGAATTTAAATCTTGTCTGCAACCGACTAAACACACTCCCGAACCCTCTACTTGCTCCGGCAGGATTACATTGCGAAATCAACCTCGAATACATCCAATCTCTCCAGCAGAAGCCGCCAGACTCAATTTGCTAGCTTCAGCAGGAGGAGCAGTTTTAAGAATATCAATTCAAGACCACCGAGCTCTAGATGAAGCAGCGCGGCAAGAGCTAGCCAACTCAATCAAAGATAAAATCCTTCTCAAAGCCCCCGAAGAAAAGAAAGAAGAGCTAAAAACATTACTAGATTCAGAACAACTTCCTAATTTCAAACTATTCCTAGCAGAATGCCCACGCACGGAAGCGTGGAAATCTCACGAGCCTGAAATGACTCAATGTCTTTTTGAAGTCGTAAACAAGATGAGCGAGAGCGAAGCGGTAAAAACAAAATGCGAAACTCTGGCAGCAACGGCATTTGGAACTTGTGGAGACAGGGTTGGACTAGCATTCGTGCAAATGCAATTAGCGCTGAATTTATCAGATAAAGAAGTGAAGGATATGACCCCACAAGAAGTTTACGATTACGCTAAACAAGAGAGCGTGATCAAATTTTTATCCGACAAAGCAGAGGCTAGAATTGCAGAGATTGAAACAAGAGGTGGCGGCTTAGATGCAATCGAAACTCACTTGGCTTATTTGCAAATTGGTAGCGATCTTGGGTTAAATTTAAGAGCTAATGGCATGCTTTATCAAGCATGCTCAAATGTTACGAGAAGTGATTTAGAATCTGCCAAAGCAGAGTTTCAAGAATTGGATCCTCATCTTCAAACGGCTAAGCATCTTTACGAAGACGGAATGCTTCGAACACATCCTTTTGTGCAAGGGGTAATTACTGAAGTTAGTGAAAAAGATGAGTTTTCTACGGATCAAAAAGAAGGTGAGAATTCTCAGGAATATAATACAAGACTGGGCGGTTTACAAAAATCAGTTGAAGAAGCTGCGATTACTGAAATTGGCGCGAAGTTTGATGGGTTGAGATCTTCGGCTAAGGCAGGTTCTAATTCAGCTGAATGCGGGGCTAGTCAGCAAGGTCCCGAATCAACAACAACTCTTATTGGTGGCACGCCAGTCGTTAGAGCCTCTTTGGAAAAAGGGCTGTAACGCGGTTGTTATAAGAGCATTTTTCAAAGACATTAAGCTCTTAAAGAATCATTTTTCTATAATAAAAAAACCGACAATCTCCTGAAAAAATTTGGGAAATTGTCGGTTTTTTTACGCCTAATTTTTACTTCTATTTTTAGTTAGAGCTATTTCCAAATGAGAATAATTTTCCGAAAAATGATTTCTTTTCATTGCGATTATTATTGAA
>CAIQBQ010000076.1 GCA_903870105.1 uncultured Alphaproteobacteria bacterium
AAAGACCTACGCCATTTACTTTTGGCTTCGACTTCGCTCAATCTTTATTCTTGGTTTCGACTTCGCTCAACCGGCAGATAAAATCTCGATTAGACACTCTTTCGGCCAACTCCCGAGAAAAAATTTGCACTTCGAAAATTCTTTAAAAGATTCCGCTCACCCAAACCCCAAAACATTTTACAAATTAGTATGATAAAAAAGCTGGGTAAAAATGATTGGCGCGAATGGAAGGAAATCAGGCTCGAAGCTCTAAAAAAATCACCGGATAGTTTTTTATCTTGCCACGAAGAAGAAGATAAAACTCCCGATAATATGTGGGCCGAACAACTAGAAAATTCCTTAAAATTTGGATATTTTATTAATGACGAAATTGTTGGCTGCTCGGGATTATTAATCGAAAAAGCAGCAAAAATATCTCATACAGCAACGCTTTTTGGAATGTACGTGAAAGATGGTGTTCGTGGAAGCGGCGTGGGTTTGGCGCTAGTTAATTTTGTAAAAGATTATGCAAAGAAAAATCATGTAAAGCATTTGTATCTTGGTTGTAATGCCCAAAATCTTGGCGCGGTTGGGTTGTATAAAGAATGTGGGTTTAAAGTTTATGGAACAAGACCAGATTATACAAAGATTGGCAGCAAATTTTATGATGATTTGATAATGATGTGTGAATTATAAATTTTACCAATTGATGACAAAAGTTTTATCACAAAACACAATTCCTAAATTTCTCTGGTCGGTCATCAAGCCTTATAAATGGTGGTATTTGCTGATGATACAGGCACCAATAATTGGGTCTTTCTATAAAGTTGTTAACAGCTATGCCATAAAATTAGTGGTTGATGATTTTACAAAAATTACCACACCGGAATATTTAGATTTAGCCTATCCAATATTCATATATGTTGGCGCCATCTTAATCATGGAATCTGGTTGGAGGTTGAGTCACTTTGCCTGGATGAAATCTCAGCCATTTGTAAGAGCGGGCATTACCGCAAAAGCATATGATTATATCCAAAATCACTCCTACCAATTTTTTCAAAATATTCATAGCGGATCAATTGTAAGCAAGATCAAAGGAATAGAAGCAGGCTATAATAATTTATGGTTTGGAGTTCATCACCGACTGGCAAACCCAATGCTTGAAATATTAGTCACGATAATTGCGCTGGCTTTCATCAATCTGCAATTATTCGTTTTTATGGCCATTTGGTGCTGCGTGTTTTTTCCGGTAATGCTTAAAATGTCTCTCAAAGTTAGTAAGCTCGCTAAAGCAACAACAGACTCGCATCACGAAGCCATGGGATTTATTGCTGATAATATTACTAATATTTTTTCATTATTTTCTTTTGCATCCAGACGCCAGGAATTGAAGAAAATTGATAAATTTCTCAACGATGACCGAGCAAAAAAAGATTACGCCTGGATAAGATATGAATTAAAAATGGCGTTTGTCGGCATTGCTTTTTATGCCACAATGTTGGTTTCGCTGCTTCTTTTTATGATTCATTTGCGCCGTATTAACGCCATTACAATTGGAGATTTTGTTTTTGTGATGACGGTTACATTTTTTGTGGTTGATAATATATGGAAATTAACCGGCGAAATTGGTGATTTTCTTGGCAAAATTGGTGACTTAAAATCTTCCTTTTCAGTTCTACAAATCCCACAAGAAACAATTGATAAGCCAAACGCATCTCAACTTAAGATTAACAAAGGTGAAATAATTTTTAAGGATGTGTCTTTTGGCTACGAAAAAGAAGGATTGCACACGCTTAAAAATCTAAACCTTCACATCAAAGCGGGTGAGAAAATCGGTTTAGTCGGATATTCCGGCGCAGGCAAATCAACGCTCGTTTCGCTTTTACTAAAAAACTTCAAAATCGGTAGCGGCGATATTTTAATCGACAATCAAAGCATCTGCGATGTTTCTTCAGATTCTCTGCGTTCACAAATCGCTTTAATTCCGCAAGACACTTTGCTCTTTCACCGTTCCATTGGTGAAAATATTGGTTATGCAAAAGAGAGTGCAACGCAAACTGAAATTGAAAATGCTGCAAAAAAAGCTCATATTCACGAATTCATCTCAACTCTTTCAAATGGCTATGAAACATTAGTTGGCGAAAGAGGAATTAAATTATCCGGCGGTCAAAGACAAAGGATTGCAATCGCCAGAGCAATCTTAAAAGACGCACCAATTTTAATTTTGGATGAAGCAACTTCCAGCCTTGATTCTCATACCGAAAACCAAATTCAAGAAAGCCTAAATCTATTAATTGACGATAAATCAAAAACCGTAATTGCCGTTGCTCACCGGCTTTCCACACTCAAACATATGGATCGAATTATTGTGCTCGATAAGGGAAAAATTATTGAAGACGGAACTCACGAAGAATTGCTAAAAACCCAAGGCTATTATCAGAATATGTGGAATATGCAGGCTGGCGGTTTTTTGCCAGAGTCTTTGGAAGAAAAAAATATTAAAGAAAATGGAAATTTATACTAAAACTTCAAAATTTATTGAGGCAGATTCAGGAGGCGAAAATCTTCACGTTGATGCTGGCTACCACGTTGTTGGCATGAAAGCCCCTGATGCTCCTGATCTCTCAATCATCAGAGACGGCGAGTAAGCGAATAAATTTTTAATCGAAATAAAAAACAAAGGGGGATGGACTCAAATCCACCCCCTTTTTTTTCTTGTCGTTAATTTTAATCTTTTCGCCGGTTGAGCGAAGTCGAAACCAAAGTAAAGACCTACGCCATTTACTTTTGGCTTCGACTTCGCTCAATCTTTATTCTTGGTTTCGACTTCGCTCAACCGGCAGATAAAATCTCGATT
>CAIQBQ010000077.1 GCA_903870105.1 uncultured Alphaproteobacteria bacterium
ACAGGTTACGAAGAAGCTGGAGGGCAGGGGATTGTAGCTGGAATCAATGCTGGGTTACAGTGTCGCCTAAAGATCAAGCAGAGCTTGCCACCTATAGAGTCGAACTTACCAATCTCGAACTTACCGCCAATCGAGTTTAACTTGCCGCCGATCGAGCGGAGTCGAGATCAAGGTAAGCATCAAGAACCATCCCCTAGTCTAAAATCCCCTCGAACGGCGGATTGCGAAGATGAATTTGTTTTGGATAGATCGAGCAGTTATATCGGCGTAATGATCGATGACCTCACCAGTCTTGGCACTTCTGAACCATACCGAATGTTAACCTCTCGCGCTGAATATCGCCTAAGTATTCGTGCCGATAACGCCGATGCGCGTTTAACAGAAATGGGAGTTGCAATCGGTTGCGTTGGATTCGAACGCGCAGAAAAATTTTTAGAAAAAAAATCGCGCCTAGACTCGGCAAAAAATTTACTAACGAGTCTAAAAATTTCGCCAACAAAACTTGCAGAATTTGGGGTAGTAATAAAACAAGATGGAGTTGTTCGTGACGCTTTTCTTCTTCTTTCTTTTCCAGAAATAAATTTTTCTGTGCTCGAAAAAATTTGGCCTGAAGAAATTTCTCAAATCGACACCGTTACAAAAAATCAAATTGCGATCGAGGCACTTTACTCTTCTTACCTTGAGCGCCAAATACGCGATTTAGAAATTTTTCGGCAGGACGAAAATCTAAAAATTCCACTTGATCTTGACTATGCCAAAATTCAGAGTCTTTCAAACGAAACGCGTGAAAAGCTAAGTCGCTTTCGCCCGATTACAATTAAGTCTGCATTCAAGATTCAAGGAATCACCCCGGCTTCAGTAATGGCGGTGATGGTCTACATTAAAACAAAATACAAAAAGAATGAGAGTTAGCTTAAAAAGCTTCATAATTTTTTTGGTTTTCTTTGTACAAAAATCTTTTGCTGATGATTACGTTTCGACCAATGATGTCGTTAAAGAAATTGAAAGAACTTTAATCTTCGACAAGTCGTCACGTCAGCAAATTGATTTTTATAAAAAGAAAAATCTTAGCAGAAAAAGTGACATTGATATCAAGGCTGGAAATGATGAAAAATCAACCTCATCAGTCAAGATAGACATGGTGGTTGCAGATTCAAAAGTTGGTTCAGCTAGCCTTAGAGAAAAAGAGCAAATCGCTTATAATTCGGTTTTGATTGGGCAATATGAAGTAGCGATCGAGCTATACAAACAAGTGCTCGAAAAAGAACGAGACAATTTATATTCTAAATTTGCTCTTGCCACGGTTTATCAAAAAATTGGCCAAGTCCGTCAGGCCAAAACTCTCTACTATCAAATGCTTAAATCTGGCGTTGAAAATCAAGAAGAAGTCGTCGGAAATTTGCTAGATATTTTAATCGAAGATTCGCCGCAAGACGCGACATACCTGCTTTCCCGCCTAGCTGTGCAAAATCCTGATTCACCAAATATTCTCGCTTTTGCTGCGCTAGCTTACAACAAAGCAAAAAATCATGATCAGGCAATTTCTTTGATGCAAAAAGCAATTACGCTCGATTCAGAAAATGTTGATTACAAATATAACTTGGCAGTGATTTATGACCAAACCGAGCAATATTCCAAGGCTCTTGATCTTTACTCTGAGGTGGTTCGTAAATATTCCGATGCAAATCAATCTGTGCCGCTAGATCAGGTCAAAAAACGCATCGAATTTATCAATACCAAAATATGATCGAAAAAATTCTCCATTACGCTAAGAAACAAGGATGCTCTGACGTGCACATTACAACGGGGGCGCCACCATCACTGCGTATTGACGGAGATATTTCTGCGATTCCGAATTCTCCAGTCTTAATGCCGGATCAAGTTCTGGATATGATTCATTCGATCATGACCGATTTGCAGAAAAAAACTTACAAAGAAAAAATGGAGTTAGATTTTGCAATAC
>CAIQBQ010000078.1 GCA_903870105.1 uncultured Alphaproteobacteria bacterium
CGGCGTTTTGATCATGGAGGATGAAAAAGGCATGGACGAAAAAATCATCGCCGTGCCTGCAAAGAAGCTAAACTCACAGTTTGAAGCCGTAGAGTCTTACAAGGAATTGCCAGAAAATTTGATCAATAAAATCAAACATTTTTTCGAACATTACAAAGATTTGGAAAAAGGAAAATGGGTGAAGGTGACTGGCTTCGAAGATGCGGCCAAGGCTAGGCAGTTGATTCAAGAAGGAATTGAGAGAGCGAAGAATTAAAAAACCACGCCCCACGTCTGCCGTTCGAGCGGAGTCAAGACCGCGTATTTTGCGCGCCATAACTCATGTGGTTTCGACTTCCGCTCTACCGATGAAATGTGTTATGGTTTAAAATATTTGAAGATAATTGTGGTTACTTGACAATCCTTCTAAGAATAAGAAGGAAAAAAATAATCAGCTAACTTTGGCTATCCAATTAATGAAACCGAATTAATAATTAATGAAACCGAATTAATGCCAAATTTTATCAAAGATGACGGAATTTTATTACCAGAATTTTTATTTTATCTTGATGACTCTAAATCCAAAAGTGATTCGCCGGCAGCTGCTTTTAATCCTGCTGCGGCAATTGATGGCAATGGTTTTGAAGCAACTACTTCTCCATCAAAGCAGCCCATTAAAAGATCGATTATTATCGATAAATCTTCCCTCGTTTCTTATCCAGAAGATGGCAAGCGTATTGCGTTTATTAAGAGATTAAAAATTGCTGGTTTTAAAATTTTTCTGCGCGGCAAATTGTCTGATGATGGCAATGTTTTTTATGAAGTTGGTGATGATTTAGAAAATATTCAGCAATTGAACTATTTGGCTGAGTTTGATGAGAGCAGCGATTACAAGGTCCTGGCTAAAAAAAGCGTTACTCGAGATCGATCATTAATTTTTGGCAGATCGGATAAAGGCCAAGCGAAAGATGTGATGAAGGCGTTCACTCGTGTCAATTATTGCGGGCCAATTTCTGGCAATGATTTGAGCTGTGAAATACGAAAAGTTACAAGTGTTTTTAATGGCGATAGTCGCTCTAACTCCCCCGATGAAATTGATCTATTCCTCTCCGGAGATCAAACTATGAGAGCGCAGCTGGCTTTTTATTTGAGCAAAGTTTCTTCAGAACAAGCTGAGGCGAAGATAAAAGAAATCTACAAACATTTTAATGAAAAAGCCCCATCTCCCTTAGCTGCAGTTAGAGGTAAAGATGAAGAATATTTTTATTTACAAGCAACTACACTACTTCTGACTGAGGCGTTACCTTCTCTAGAAAAAGTTTTTTTGGAAGAGTTCAAGGATTGTTGTAAGAAATATATTGTTTCAAAAGAAGAGAGTTTGGGTGAATCAAAAGGTCCTTTCAGTAAAGAAGGAGATTACGAAGATAAATTAAGAGATGATTTGTGTGAAATATTACGTCGTAATAGGCGCGATCCTTTGTTGTTAAGGGGTGTAATTAAAATTTTACCTGATCAAGAGGATTATTTTTTTGATCAATATCTTCTGTCTAGTAATCGCTATGTTGATCTTCCTTTTGACTTAGAAGGATATATTGAATTGAGTAATTTATTTCCTCACAAAAAAGGAAAATTAATTCAAAGTATGAAAGAATTTTCTACTAAGGTTCGTTATCTTCCCGATGGTAGCTCTAAGACTCCTGAAGCAACTTTAGGCATTCTGGAAAATCTTTTTCAAGGAGTAAAAGATGGGTATGAAAAGCAATATAAAGATTATCAAGAACGTTTTGGAGAAAAAATTTTTGATTGCGAGGAGCTTTGTGCCTTAGTTAAAGCGTCACAAAAAACTAACTCGCGCAAGTTTTTTGAAGAAAAATTATTAGAAACTATCGTTCGCCGCTTGGAGAATCCGGGGCAGAATTTTCTCGAGAATATTTTTAACGCCTGTCCTCCTCAGATGTCGGAGGAAATACTTGGCCTAATTGAGAGTAGCTATGAAAATAGTGAATATATGGACAATTCTCCTAGAGCTGTAATTGCTGCAATAAATGCTTTGCCTGAAAAGGCGAAAGAGTTAGTGGAAAAATACCGGCCGTTTTCTAAGGGCGATCTTGATTTTGTGACATCTTTGGTTGATGCATTGCCTTATGAAATAAGAAATCGCGTTCTTGATTGTCACAAACCATTTTATCCTCGTTGCACCTCGAGATCTGATTTAGAATTTTTGTATTATTCCGCTGAGTCAGGCGAAAAATCCAAACCGACTTACTTAAATGTCGTAAATTTAGGTTTTTTGGGGTTGGATTACTGCGATTATGAAGATCATATAGAAAATGGGATCAGAATTCTTAAAAATACGGTGATAAAAGGTGATTTCTCAACAATAGAATTTGGGAGTAACGTTGGTTTAGAGATAATAATTGGGCTTTTAAAATTTTTGAGGAGCGCAAGTTCTCCAGAGTATTCAGAGGATCAGTTAAGGCGCATTGACTCTGTAAAGCATTTTATTTTTCCTAAAGAAATAGAAGGCGAAGCATTATTCAGAAAAGCAACGATGGAATTTTACCCAAGAGCTTTGCGTGTTGGTAACGTCTCTTTTAAATATTTTGATCACAAAAATTATCTAGGAATTGCTGATAAGATTGCAGGAGGTCTTGAGATAGATGAGCAGAAAAAAGAGGCATCGGAGAAA
>CAIQBQ010000079.1 GCA_903870105.1 uncultured Alphaproteobacteria bacterium
CAGGTTCGCCATCCGTGAGGGTGGAAGAACTGTTGGGGCTGGGGTGGTTTCTAAGATTTTGAAATAATTTCGATCCATTTCACCGCAATGAAAATCTTAAAATAATTTTCTCAATTTCGATTTTCTCGATTCTTAGCTCTTACGCTTCTCCGGATAAATTCCTTACCGAGCAAAAAGACGGTTGGTTTCGAGATTCTAAATTGGGTTTAGTTTATTGCAGAGCTAACGCGCAAAGTGCTGGGTCAGCTGATCTGGTTTGTTTTGAAGCGGGCTTTGCGAAGAACGAAAAAAAGTAATTACATGCTTCGACAGGCTTAGCGTGATGAGTGATTCTTTCTGAACCCGCTTCATCCTGAGTTTGTTAAAAGGTGTTTTAATCGTAGGGGCGTAGCTCAACTGGTAGAGTAGCGGTCTCCAAAACCGTTGGTTGGGGGTTCGATTCCTCTCGCCCCTGCCAAAAATTATTCGCAATTTCTATTGCGGTGGGCGTCTAGCTCCATTCTTCTATGCTCCGCTCCTCACGTACTGAAGTACGCTGCGGGGCGTTGCTCGAACAAAGAAGCTAGTCACTCCACCGCAGCGAAATTTCGAATAATTTTTCCACACCCTTCATCCCCGCGAAGGCGGGGATCCAGAACTAAAAAAATAAAAAATGAATAAAACCCTAGCCAACGCATTAAAATTTTTCCGTGCGGCGTTTGAAGAAACCAAGAAACTTCAATTTCCGTCAAAGCGAGAAACTTACATTACAACAGTCACAATTCTCGTAATGATCACTGTCGTCGCCTTGGCGATTTTATTCGCGGATTTCCTCATTTCAAAAATCATCCAATTAATTTTTGGATTGTAATCAAAACATACTCCCAATGGAACAAACAGAAACTAAGTGGTACATCCTTAACGTAGTTGCCGGCCAAGAAAACAAAGTGGCTTCCGACATCAAATCAATGATTCTTCGCGGAAATCTTGGCAAGAATGTTGCTGAAGTTTTAGTGCCAACAAAGCCAACAATCAAAATCAAAAAAGGCCAAAAAGTGCAAGAGCTACAGAAGCTTTTTCCTGGCTATGTTTTCATTAACGCAAACCTTGCGGGCGAGGCTTACGGAATAATCAATTCTATTCCAAAAGTAATGGGATTCCTCGGTGGAAAAAATACGCCACAGCAAGTTGCGGCAGCGAAAATGGAAGAAATTCTGAAGCTTTCTTCTGAGCAAACTATTGATCCAAAACATATCGCTTTCGAAATCGGAGAAACTCTTACAGTTACCGACGGACCTTTCGAATCCTTTACTGGTGTGGTTGAAGATTTCGATGCAGAAAAACAAAAAGTGAAAATCTCAGTGTTAATTTTTGGTCGCGCTACCTCGGTTGAGCTTGAAGTTACACAGGTAGAAAAAGGCGAAAAATAGCTTTTGCTTCAATATTTTTTTATCTAGCGGCGCTCTAAATCCTTTTCTTAATTGAGATTTTTTGTTGTCGTAAGCAAATATTTTCCAAAAATTGCGGCGCAAAACTCTAGGCTATTATTTGGGATAATTATCTCGCTTCTAACGATGGATCTGGGTTCAAGATTTTTTATTCTTTTCGTTCTCTTTTTTGACCTCTTCTTCTAGCTCTGCTTTGGTTAAATCAGATCTTAGTCCCGAAACATTCGGCACCCGATGCTCATTGCCGTGAATATCCACAATTACGGTCAAATCATCTTCTAGCTTAGCTTTTTCTTCAGCGATTCCGCGGCTTAATTCGTGTCTTAAATCATCCACGCCAAATTCTTTTTCCATTTCTTTTAAGCTGGTTTTGAGGTGGTAATACCAATGCTTAGCGCGGTAAAACATCTTGCCAAAAAAATGCGCAATTTCAGGCAAATCGGAGGGGCGCACAAAGATTAAAATTACTAAAAAAACGACGATTAATTCTGCGAGAGAGAAGCCAAACATTTTATGAGAATTTTATTTTTTTGAATTCCTGCTTTCGCGGAAATGGCGCTACAATTACTCTTTGCAAGATCCCCGCAGGCCTAACCAAATCTTCCGGTAATGTAATCTTGGGTTTGTTGATTACTTGGGTTGGTAAAAATTTTGTCAGTGGTGTCAAACTCAACAATCTTACCCATGTTAAAGAAAGCTGTTCTGTCGGAGATGCGTGCGGCTTGTTGCATTGAGTGAGTAACGATAATGATCGTAAAATTTTCTTTAAGTTCGTCGATTAGTTCTTCAATTTTTGCAGTGGCAATTGGATCAAGTGCAGAGCAGGGCTCGTCCATTAAAATAACTTCCGGTTCAATTGCGATTGTGCGAGCAATGCAGAGGCGTTGTTGTTGTCCGCCAGAAAGGCCGGTGGCTTGATCATTCAAGCGATCTTTCACTTCTTTCCACAGACCAGCACGAGTTAAGCTTTTTTCGACAATATCGTTGAGCTCAGATTTATTTTTGAAGAGTCCGTGAATTCTTGGGCCGTAAGCAACATTTTCGTAAATCGATTTCAGAAATGGATTTGGCTTTTGAAAAACCATTCCAACGTGAGCGCGAAGTAGCGTTAAATCTAAGCCTTCGCGGTAAATATTTTCTCCGTCTAAAGTAATTTCGCCGTCAATTTTGCAGCCATAAATCGTGTCATTCATTCGATTAATGCAGCGTAAAAAAGAAGATTTTCCGCAGCCAGATGGGCCGATTAACGCAGTAACTTCGCGTTCTTTGAAATCGAGATCAATGCCAAATAACGCTTGTTTTTGGCTGTAAAATAAATTGACATTTTTTGCTGAGATTTTGCTGCTCATCGCTTGAATTACTTGGGTTGAGAAGAAGAGTGTAAAGTAAAAATAAATTCACGAAATGCAAAGGATCAAAAAAATTATTCCACGATCGCTCTACGGCAGATTTTTGCTAATCATTACACTCTCTGCATTAATCGTGCAGTTGGTTTCGATTTATGTTTTCTACTACACACATCTTGACGTAATCAGTAAACACATGGCGCGAAGCGTGGTCGCGGAAATGGTTTTTATTAAAAAATCTTACAACAAACCGGGTTACGAAAAATTGCTGCGCGAGCTTTCAGAAGACACAGGAGTTTCTTTTTCCTTGGAGCCGAGTCGTCGTTTAAAGAAAAATAAAATCGCTGATTCAGCCTGGAAAAAAAGTCAGGCTTACCAGTTGGTTGACCCACTGATTGATCCGTATAATCGCCTAAAATCTGAACTTGAAGAACATCGGCTCACACCTTACGAGATCTACACCAATCCCGAAAATGCTAGTCTGATTGTTGTGCGCGTGCAAAGTCCGAGCGGCATTATTTCTTTCGATGTGCCGATTAAAAAAATCACCAGTTCGAGCGCTTACGTCTTCACTTTTTGGATGATTCTAAGTGTCATAATTACTTCGTGGATTTCGATTATTTTCTTCCGCAATCAGATCCGCTCAATTCGTGTTTTAAACGATGCTGCAGAAAAATTTGGACGCGGGCAAGACGCGCCAGACTTAAGGCCATCTGGTTCCGAAGAAGTGCGTTCGCTGACAATTTCTTTCATTAAAATGAAAGAACGAGTAACTCGCCAAATCCTGCAGCGCACCGAAATGTTGTCAGCAGTTTCGCATGATTTACGAACTCCACTCACTAGAATGACATTACAGCTCGAGATGATGCAGCCCTCTGAAGAAGTTTTTGATTTAAAAAAAGATGTCTCCGAAATGGAAAAGCTCGTTGGCGAATATTTAGATTTTGTGCGCGGCGACGACCGCGAAAAAATTAATTTGGTGAAGATCAAAAAATTTCTACAGGAAGAATTAATCGACTACTACGCGAAGATGAATCG
>CAIQBQ010000080.1 GCA_903870105.1 uncultured Alphaproteobacteria bacterium
CAACTGACTTAAAAATGAAAACCGTCTTCTCTGGAATCCAGCCAACCGGCAATCTTCATCTCGGAAATTATCTTGGCGCAATCCGCAACTGGATTGACTTGCAAGAAACGCACCACTGCATTTTCGGCATCATGAATTTGCACGCAATCACCCTCCCCCAAGATCCAAAAGTGCTTCGTCAAAATATTTTAGATGCCGCCGCTGTTTATTTATCCTGCGGATTGGATCCGGCAAAAACTACGCTTTTTGTGCAAGGTGAAGTGGCTGAACATGCTGAATTGGCTTGGGTTTTAAGCACTTTGACGCCAATGGGTTGGTTGAATCGGATGACGCAGTTTAAAGAAAAAATCAAAGAAGGCTCTCACGTAGAGACCGGAAGAATTTACGAAGATTATCGTTCAGAAGATGAAACTATCAGAAACTTGGTACGTGAAAGAAGCGAAAAAAGAAGGGAGTCACAAGGTCTGATAGAAAAAGAATCAGCCAATCTCGGACTCTATTCTTACCCGGTCTTAATGGCCGCCGACATCCTCCTCTACAAAGCCGATTTAGTCCCAGTTGGCGAAGATCAAAAACAACATCTTGAATTAACTCGCGATATTGCCGGCGCATTTAATCGTCGTTTTGCTTGTGAATATTTTAAGCTACCTGATCCGATGATTGTTTCTGGAGTCAAGCGCATCATGTCTCTACAAGATGGAACAAGAAAAATGAGCAAGTCGGATGAATCAGATTTATCACGAATTAATCTTACCGATTCAGCGGAAGAAATCGTAAAAAAAGTTAAAAAAGCAAAAACAGATTCTTTGCCAATAATCACTTTTGACGAAGCGCGTCCGGAAATTTTTAATTTGTTAAACATCTTTTCAGCCTTCACTGGCAAGACTCCAGAAAGCCTAGCCAAGGAATATGAAACCAGTGGAAACGGAAAATTCAAAACTGATTTAGCGGAAGTTTTAGTCGAAAAATTAAAACCAATCCAAGAAAATCTAACTCGCTTCAAACAAGACCCTGCCTATGTTCGCTGGGTTCTGGATGAGGGAAAAAATCAAGCGCACAAGATTGCGCAGAAAACCAAAAAAGAAGTTTTTGAAATCGTCGGACTCTAAATGAATTCATTCCCTCAAAATCTCGAACAAGAAATTATCCGCCTAAAAAAAGAGCAGAATGCCATCATTCTTGCACATTTTTATCAGGAGCCAGAAATTCAAGATATCGCTGATTTCATTGGCGATTCTCTTGATCTCTCGCGCAAAGCCGCGGCAACAGATGCCGACACAATTATTTTTTGCGGCGTAAAATTTATGGCCGAAGTTGCAAAAATTCTTTCGCCAAAAAAACGCGTTTTGATTCCAGATTTAAAAGCTGGTTGCTCACTCGAAGATTCATGCCAACCAATTCCTTTCGCTGAATTTAAGAAGAAACATCCAAAAGCAATTGTTGTAACCTACATCAATTGCTCCGCGGAAATAAAGGCTTTGTCAGACATTATTGTAACTTCATCTAACGCTAAAAAAATCATTGAACTAATCCCGACAGATCAAGAAATCATCTTCGCGCCAGACCAGCATCTCGGCCGCTATTTAGAAAAAATCACCGGCAGAAAAATGATTTTGTGGAATGGATCTTGCGTTGTTCACGAACAATTTAGCGAAAAAGAATTGGTAAAATTAATCGCCAATCATCCACAAGCAAAAGTCATCGCCCACCCAGAATGCCCAGAAAGCCTACTTTCGCACGCACATCACATTGGCTCAACTTCGTCGCTGTTAAAATTTGCGCAGGAGAATCAGGGTGAAGAATTTATTGTTTTGACCGAGCCGCACATCATTCACCAAATGACGCAAAAAAATCCGACAGGGAAATTTTACGATTGCCCCTTTGTCGACAAAGCAGGCTGCACTCTTTGCAACACTTGTCCTTACATGCAGCTGAATACTTTAGAAAAACTTTATTTAATTTTGCGCGACGGAAATAAGGCGCAGTTTGGCGGAGAGTTGCAAATGGAAGAAGCCTTGAGAATCAAAGCCGAAGCGCCTTTGAGAAAAATGCTGGAGATGTCTTAAAGTTTTTTTGGTCGCCGTTTTTGCCGAGATTTCGCTGTATTTATTCTTCTCGTTATCTTCGCGAAAGCGGGGCTTGAGAACTACTTCAATAAATTCTCTAGCGCTAGTTTTGCCACCAATTTCTGAGCTTCTTTTTTTGATTTCCCCGACGCAGAAAATTCTAAATCATTCGGTGGAATTTTTACCTTCGAAATGAATGTTGGTGCGTGATCTAATCCACCATCTTTAACAGTTTCATATTGCGGAAGCTGCTTGGTTCTGATCTGTACTAATTCTTGTAATTCTGAAACCGGATCTTTCGGCGGAAGAATATCTCGCTCAAAAAATGACTGCCAAAATTTTAGAATAAAATTCTTCGCCTCAGAATAATTTGAATCGAGGTAAATTGCGCCAATCAAGGCCTCAAGAGCATTTTCAAGATTACGTTTATTAGTTTTTCCACCAAGTTTTCTCTCGCCATTGCTGATCTGCAAAACTTCTGTAAGGCCAATTAAAAGCGCAACTTCAGCCAAAGTTTCTCCGGAAACTAAAGCGGCTTGACGCTTAGAGAGCGAGCCTTCCATCTCATTTGGATATTTCCCCATTAAGAATTCACCAATAACTAAACTGAGAACCTTGTCACCCAAAAATTCTAATCTCTGATAATTTGGACGATCAAAGTTATCCTTGGAAAGACTCGGATGCGTAAGCGCCTCTTCCAGCAATTTTTGATTGGTAAAATAGTAAGAAATTTTCGCGCAAAAATTTTTGAAATCTTTATTCATTATTCCTCGATGTAAGTCACTGCTTCACCGTCACGCACCAGGATGTATTTAGTATCCAAAAAGGTTTTGTAGGAATAGATGTAATCTCCGGGGCGGTAGTTACAGGAAAATTTCTTTTTAACTCGATTGTAAGTTTCACCTTCAACCAAGGTTGCACCCCAAGATGGGTAGTAAGATCTTGCTGTATTGTGATCAAATTCTGACACCGATATACAACTCACGTGATCAAAAACGCAGGCAGAAAGTAGTAACAAAAATATTAGTGGAATTTTTCTCATTTTAAAATTCAGAAGCGTTTTTAGTGAGAAGAAATGGCTGCCCTGCCTAAGTTCATCTCGATTTTATCTTCCATTTCGAGCTCAATTAAAGCAATGTTTACAAGCTTTGGAGATAGTTGTAGCTCTTGAACAATATCGTCAATCGCTACCGGAATATGATTTAATTTTTGTAAAATTTCTTCACGAATTTTTTTAATGTCTTCGTCAGAAATTCGTGACTCAATTGCAAATTCAGGAAATTTTTCACTCACATTCGCATGCTCTTGACGCTGTCTTAAATGCGGAAAACTAATCAAAAAATCTTCGACATTTTCAAAAATTGTTGCCCCTTCTTTGATTAAGCGATTCGTGCCTTTGCATCTTAGATCAAATGGAGATCCGGGAACTGCAAACACCTCGCGACCTTGTTCTGCAGAGAATCGCGCCGTACTCAAACTTCCAGATCTAAGGCCGGCTTCAACAACAATTGTTGCAAGCGACAAGCCAGAAATCAGGCGATTGCGTTGAATAAAATTCTCCTTTAGTGGAGAAGAGTTGAATGGAAATTCGCTGACAAGCAAACCGTAATCAGTAATGTTTCGATAAAGAACTTCATTCTCTTTTGGATAAGTTGTGTTAATGCCACCGGCAATTACGCCAACCGTGCCGCTCATGATTGCTGCTTCATGCGCTGCAGTGTCAATGCCACGAGCTACTCCTGAAACAATGATGATTGAGTGATTGCCAATCTCGACAGCAATTGAGCGCGCAAAATTAATTGAATTTAGCGAAGCATTTCTCGCACCAACTATTGCCACACAATTACGCTGCAAAAAATCTACTTCACCCTTAACAGTTAGAACTGGAGGTGGGCCAGGAATCTCGCGTAAAGATTGTGGATATTTTTCATCAGAAAATAACAAAAGTTCTGCACCAAAATTTTTGATTTCTTCCAGTTCTTGCTCTGCTTTTTCTTTGCTGCAAATTACAATATTACTCTTCAGTTCGGAAACGCGTTTAAGCGCTCGTGTTGCTGTATCAAAGGCCTCAATTAAACGGAAAAATGTAACGGGGCCAACATTCTCGCTTCTTGCAAGACGCAGCCAATTTATCTTCTCTTGAGCAGGGTTTATCATTGGGGTGTGGGTTTGTGTTATTTAGTGTTTAATACGATATCCCTTACGAATCATGTGTAGAAGCACAAAAGCGAGAGATAGGTTTAAAATCAGAATATAAATTATTCCTGTCAAGAGGCTCGCGTCACTTTGTCCGGTGATTGAAAAACGAAAGCCGTCAATCATGTAGAAAAATGGATTTACGTGCGAAATTTTTTGCCAAAATTCTGGCAGAGAATTTGTTGAATAAAACGTGCCCGACAAGAAGGTTAAAGGCGTGATAACGTAGCTTGTCATTGCCGACATATTGTCAAAAGTTTCCGAAAAAATTCCACAAAGCACTCCGAGCAAGCCTAAAAACATGCAAGAAAAAGTGAGGTAAAAAATTACTCCCGCAAAATTATGAATCGGCAAAGTGAAAAAAATCGAAATCACCAAAAAGGAAACAATCGCCACACAAATCCCGCGCAAAATCGCGCCAACAGTAAAAGCAAAAAGTAATTCGAACGCACCAAGCGGCGGCATTAAATAATCAACAATATGCCCCATTACGCGACCCATCACGAAAGAAGAAGCAGAATTCGCGAAAGCATTTTGCATCGCCGCCATCATTATCAGCCCAGCAGACATAAAGATCGCGAAGGGAACGCCGTTAATATTTTCAATCTGATGTCCAACCGAAAGTGAAAAAACGGCAAGAAATAAAATAATATTTACAACAGGTGAAAAAAGCGTTTGGTGATAAACTTTTAAAAAGCGTAAAGTTTCTTTCTTCAGCAAAGTAAAGGCACCAAACCAGTTGATTCTAGAGCAAAGCATGTATTTTGTGATTTCAATTTTTTAAAAAATATGACTCTAGAAAAACTCTCATCTGAATTCAATTCGCAAATCTCAACAATTTCAAACAAGCAACAGCTTGAGGAAATTCGTGTAAATTTTTTAGGCAAAAAAGGTTCGGTGACTGAACTTTTTTTGCAGTTAAAAAATATTGCCGGCGAAGAAAAAAAATCTTTTGGTGCCGCGATTAACGAGCTTCGCGACGAGATCACAAAAAAAATCGACGCGAAAAAAGATGTATTTGAAACAACAGAATTAAATGAAAAATTACAAGGCGAAAAAATTGATCTAAGCGCGCCGATCCGCAAAGAAAATCGCGGGCTCCTTCATCCGATCAGCAAAGTAAAACAAGAGATTGAAGAAATTTTCGCGAAGCTCGGATTTGAATTTGCCCAAGGCCCAGAAATCGAAGATGACTTCCACAATTTCACCGCGCTCAACATGCCGTCAGATCATCCAGCACGCCAAATGCAGGATACTTTTTATTTGCAAAATTCCGAACTTTTGCTGCGCACTCACACTTCAAATACACAAATCAGAAAAATGTGTAATTCGCAGCCGCCTTTAAAAATCGCAGCTTTAGGGCGCGTTTTCCGTCGCGATTCTGATCAAACTCACACGCCAATGTTTCACCAAGTTGAGGGATTTGTCGTCGACCAATCTGTCAACATGGGAAATTTAAAATGGGTTTTAGAGCAGTTCCTTCAAGCCTTCTTCGAGGTTAAGAATGTTGAGTTGCGCTTTCGTCCTAGCTTCTTTCCATTCACCGAACCTTCGGCAGAAGTCGACATTAATTACTCAATCGAGAATGGCAGAATCAAGATTGGAAATACTTCCCTTGGGGGCAACAAATTCATGGAAATCCTGGGCTGCGGCATGATTCACCGTAACGTACTTTCGAACTGCAACATCGACCCAGAAAAATTCCAAGGCTTCGCTTTCGGCATTGGCGTTGAACGTTTAGCAATGCTGAAATACGGAATTACCGACCTAAGAATGTTCTTTGAAAATGACGTGCGCTTTTTAAAGCATTTTGGATTTTAAAACCTTTCCTGGATCCCCGCCTTCGCGGGGATGACTTTGAACATAATCGTCCCGCGGTTATCCCCGCGAAGGCTTTGAACCTAAAATGCTGAAATAC
>CAIQBQ010000081.1 GCA_903870105.1 uncultured Alphaproteobacteria bacterium
AACATAAGAAGTGTTGACACCAATGGCGCGGTGCCGCCAGGAATATAAAGACCAACACGCTCAATTGCCTTATATTCCTTCCAAGCATCTATCCCATTTTTATTTAGAAGAAGAGTTTTTGGTAACTGTAATTCATGAAAATCGCGGATGTTTTTATAAGCAGTTTCGATCGCATTCTTAACATCATTGCTCAGCTCATATTCACTATTTCTTGGCATTAACTTAACTCCATCGAATAGCTCAGTGTAATAGGAGATAGCAGCATCGCCATCTCTACGAACTCTCGCGATGATGCCGCTAACATTCTTAGTTAGCTCATCTTGTGATTCAGAGCTACTGCGATTGAGCGCCAAAGCTTTCTCCTCTTTTGTAGCAGCGTTCCAGGTTAAAATTTTCATAAATCAAAAAATCATTTTTTCTATCGGCAGCACTAAAATTGAGCTCGCACCAAGCTCTTTAAGATTTTCAATCATATCCCAAAAAACTTCTTCGGGACTGACTACATGCACCGCAACTTTTTTGGCATCACCTCTCAACTCTAAAATTGTTGGCGATTCACTACCCGGCAAAATTTGTGCCAATCTTGGTAGTTTGGCGCGATCGATATGCATCATAATATACTTGTTGCGATTCGCATTTAATACGCCGTTGATCCTAAGTATTAAACGATCAAAAAGGATTTGTTGCTGCTCATCTAAAGCAGTAAGTTTGCGAATAAGAACTGCTTCACTCGCTTCCACCTGCACAAATTCTTGCAACCCATTCTCGCTTAGAGTTGCCCCACTCGATACCAAATCACAGATCAAATCCGCCACGCCAATTTGTGGCGCCAATTCAACAGAGCCATGCATTTCAACTATTTGCGCGTTGATTTGATTTTTGGCAAGAAAGCTGCGCAGACTGTTTGGATAAGATGTAGCGATGATTTTACCACTTAGATCTTGAAATGACTTATATGCCTTATCCTTAGGCGTGCAAAGGCTTAATCGACATTTGGAAAAACCAAGCGACATGATAGTTTGCGGCACATTATTTTTTTCCGAAGAGTTTAGATTTGCCGATTGTTCAGAAAGTAAATTTTGACCAATGATACCAATATCACATATCCCGTTTGCAACCAAACCCGGAATATCATCATCTCGCGCAAAAATAAAATCGATTCCAAACTTTTCATCTTGAGTAAGTAACTGATGTTTAGTCGCCGAAATTTTGATACCGCATTTTTGAAGTAAGTCCAAGCTACCTTCCGCCAATCTCCCCGATCGCTGCACTGCCATACGCAATTTTTGTCTCATTTTGATTCTCCATTTTTTATGAAATTAGTGATCTACTGTACTAGTATAGTAGTACAAATAATCAAATGTCAATATCTGAGAACGGCGCGTGAAAAAAGAGATAAAAGTTTTTTATGTGCAAATCGTGAGAGCCTTATAAGCCCTTAATCTTCTTTAACATCCTGCGATAACCATTATGAGGCTCATCTTTTAAAAACCTCGCAACTCTTCCAATAGTAGTAAGGCTCGCTCCAGATATTTTGTGAATATCTCTGTAGGACAAATCTCCATTCTCTAACAATCTGCAAACTCGCCACCTTTCAGCGAGTGCCTCAATTTCTTGAGGCGTACACAAATCTTTTAAAAAACTACCCACTTCATCTTTTGTCTTAAGCAATAATAACGCTTCACACAAATCAGTTACGGCACTGCGATGATTATTTTTCATGAGATACTTAATTTCTGAATTACTCGCGAATTATTCGCGATTCTGAGGAATAATTTTATCCCAGATTCATTATTAGAATTAAGAGTTAGTAGAAATAATAGCGCGACTCTAATGACGGATCCGTTTTTATACTTACTCAATCTAAGGAAGCCGATTAAAAGATGATTTTGCTATCATCTAACTTCTTCCCCCTCCTCCTTTTTTTTGCTCAGTGCCGAAGGCTGTTCCATCTTCTTTGGCAACTTCTTTGGCGGCTGCACCTTGCAACTTTGACGCCCCCAATAAAGACGGTGATGATGAGGGCATAAGGTCGTTTGCTGCCATAACTTCACTTGCACAAGAAAGCTCATTTCTTACCTCTTCGTAAAGGGAGGGAAAATTTTCTATCAAGTACACGTTGAGTGCATCTTTAAAATATCTACCAATTTGAGGCTCGAGTTTTGTTTCTGGTAACGAGCTTACAACTCGACATTGACCCAAAATTGGGTCTGAGGGTTCTTTTAAATTTCCGTTACATTGATTAGAGATTATATTAAGAACTTCGTAAGATTCTCTTAAACCTTCGTCTTGCAAATCTTCATAACACCCTTGGAATTCACTAATCAAAAAAGTTAGGAATTTTTCTTTCTGATCATTAGCTACTCGGTAAAAAAACAAGATTGCCTTTTTAAGGCCACCTTCATTTTTACTCCAAGCAGATATTAAGGCTTCAACATTGGGTTTGGTAAACATTTCGAAATGAGCTTCGAGAATCATTTCTACAGTTTCGCTAACTATACTGCTTTCGTCGTCAGATTGAAGATCGGCGGCTTGCCTCATTTCCTTCCTTTATTTTCATCACTTTCTTTCTCAGATAGTTTGCAGATCTTGCTCTCATTTTCTAACTTTTGAGGCATTGCCATCTTTGATGATGGTTTTTTTCTTAGTAACGAAGAACCCTCTTTTACCGTACTTTCTTCTTGGCCTCTCTTACCTTTCTGATATTCTGCGGCGGCTGTGGAACCCGAAGATGAACTTGAGGCTGGGGCGGCTGCGGCGGCTGCGGAACCCGAAGATGACTTTGAGGCCAGTATATTAGTTGGAATATCCCTAAAACTCATTTCAGATCTATAATCTATAATTAAAGAAATAGATGCTTTGATGCAGCCTTCAGATGGGTCTTCAGTTGCCCACTCTATGTCAGTTGGAGCTTGGTGAACTTCAAGTGATTGGTGAAGGGACAAGGATTCGTTGGCATCAGTTATTAAAAGATCTTGAGCGCCCTGTACAATATCGCAAATTCCTGGTATGCCGCAATATGTATTGAGATGTGAAGAGCCAACTAATGCCAACCATTTCGATCCAGCATGTTGATCAATCACTTTTTTAGCATTGAGACTGAATACTGCCGATCTAATAGCTCCTCCTTTATCTAGTCGTCCCCAAGATTCTTCGGATTCTTCCAGCGGAATAACCTTAATGCCATTCTGCCGAGCGGCTTTTACGATTTCTGTAAAATTATATTTATCCCACTCCTGCCGTTTTTCCTCATCTCCAGAAGGGTCTTTATGTCCTTCATCCAATGCACTCAGTTTTGTTTTTAAGACTTCAGGCATCTCTCCAGTATCAAAATATTGGTCGAGAAGTTTTGAGTGCTCCTCTACTGATAAATGCTCCATAAAAAGAACTGTAAATCCAGATCTTGCAAACAAAGGCATGTTTTTGATAAGAATTTTTTTTGGAGCAACGTCCCAATGTATTTCACCCATGCAAATGCTCCCCTTCAATAAATCTTCCCAAGGTCTCTTTTCTGTTTGTTGCTCAGGAAGAAGCTCAATCAATTTCGATTTTAATTGCTCAAGATCCATCTCGTAAAGTTCGAGTTGCCCTGGCGGTGGCGTTGACGCTGATGCTCTAGACATACGAAGTAACTAATTTAGTTATTAAATTTATCAAAAAATGGTTTTGCCCCATAGCTAATTATGTAACGCCTTTTTTGTGCCACTTCTTTTTACTTAGAATTTATTTTTTCCAAGAAAAATTTCAGTCGCTAAGTAATTTTCAAAGGAAGCCGTCCAGAATAGACTCAAAATTCGGAAAGCTGGTTTTAATCATCGAGGCGTCGTCGATCTCTACTCCACCTTCCATCGTTAGGCCCATTATCAAGAAAGACATTGCGATTCTGTGATCCATTGAAGTGATGATTTTTGCTGGAGATTTTTTTTGTCTTACTCCGCCCTGCATTTCCCCTTGTATTTCCCCTGGCACCTTCCCTTGCACCTCCAAATAATCGTCGCCCATTTTCGCGGTAACACCGCATTTCTCTAAGTTCTGCGCAATCATTAGCAGACGGTTACTTTCCTTAACTTTTAACTCGGCAAGGCCGTTCATTTTCGTGACACCTTTTGCATTTGCGGCGGCAACGGCAAAAATTGGATATTCATCAATCATGCTAGAAGCGCGGTTTGCGGGCACTTCGATTCCTTTTAGCTCACTCGCTTCAACAAGAATATCCGCAACTTTTTCACCGCCAACTTCGCGCTCATTTAAAAAAGAAATTTTTCCACCCATTTCTTGCAAACTAGTAATTACGCCAGTTCGTAGCGGATTCACTCCGACATTTTTAATTACAACTTGCGAATTTTTTACCAGCAAAGCGGCAACGATAAAAAATGCGGCAGAAGAAATATCGCCGGGCACTGCCAGGTCTTTTGCATCAAATTCTTGCAGGCCAGAATAGGAAATTTTCTTGCTTTCATTGGAAATTTTCAGACCCAAATAACGCATCATTATTTCAGTGTGGTCACGACATTTTTCTGGCTCGATGATTGTTGTTGTGCCTCGCGTGACAAGACTTGCGAGCAAAATACAACTTTTGACTTGTGCCGAAGCAATTTTCATTTCGTAAGCAATCGGCATCGATTCTTTTGCGCCGATTATTGCGAATGGCATTAAACCATTTTGACGCGAAATTATTTTTGCACCGAACTGCTTGATTGGCTCAAAAACACGACCCATTGGGCGCTTACGCAAAGAAGCATCTCCGGTAAAAAAAGAAGTAAAATTGTAAGGAGTAACAAGGCCGGCAAGAAGACGCGCTGCGGTGCCAGAATTGCCCATGTCGAGCATGTCGGCTGGCTCAGAAAGGCCGGCAACGCCGACACCATTTACTTCCCAAAAATTTTCCGTCGGTCGAGCAGGAAAAATTTTCTGTTCGATCTCGCATCCCATTAAACGCAAAGCCTGAGCGGTACGAAGAACATCTTCACCTTCAAGTAAATTTGTAATTTTAGTTTTGCCCTGAGCAAGCGCCGCAAAAATTAAAGAGCGGTGCGAGATTGATTTATCTGGAGCAACGTTGATTTCCCCTTTAAGAGGAATATCAGTTTTTTGTGAAAGTTTCACTTAGAGAATAATCTTGATTAGGTTCAACAGCGGATCGATGAAAATCACCAAAGCAATATTGAGTAAAGCTGAAACAAAGACGATCAATTTAACATTGCCAATATCTTCGAGCTCCATCGCGCCATTTGGCTCGTCAAAATACATAACTTTGATGACGCGCAAATAGTAGTAAGCGGCGGCAACACTAATTACAATTGCCGCAATAGCGAAAGGAAGTAAGCCGTAAGTAATGGCGAAGGTAATGATGTAAAATTTTGAAAAGAAACCAGCGAGTGGCGGAATTCCTGCGGTCGAAAACATCAAAACACTCAGAGAGAAAGCCATTGTCGGATTAGTTTTTGCTAGGCCAGAAAGCGAAGAAATCGCAAAAGTTTTTTCCTCATCTTCACCTTTCATCAGATTCAAAAAGGCAAATGAACCTACGGAAATTAAGGCGTAAATAATCATGTAAAGCACGCAGGCCGCTATAGCTTCTTTACCAAAAGCAGCGAGACCCAGAAGGAAAAAACCAACGTGACCAATTGAGCTATAGGCCAAAAGACGTTTGAGATTTTTTTGAAAAATTGCGCCGAAAGATCCAATCACGATCGAAAGCAAAGCAATCGAAGCAAAAAGTTTTCCAATTCCCTCCCAGCCAAGAAGTAAGCTAGTGGATAAGCGAAGCAGTGCCATAGTGGTAATAAATTTTACAACAGTGGCGAAGAATGTAGTGACTACAGTTGCTGATCCTTCGTAAACATCGGGGGTCCACATGTGGAAGGGTGCGGCAGAAACTTTGAAAAACATCGCCGTAATCACCAAAATAAAACCAAACATTACCGCGACTGGAATAGAATTTTTTTCAACTTGGAAGCCGTGATAAAGTGTATTCAGAGTATCAAAATTAATCGTGCCTGAAAAGCCGTAAATCAAAGAAATTCCAAAAAGCAAAAGCCCAGAAGCCAAGCAACCGAGAATAAAATATTTCATTCCCGCTTCTGCAGATTTTTTTGAACCACGATTAATTGCAGCAAGTAAATAGAGCGAGAGAGCTTGCAACTCTAGGCCGAGATAGAAGACCAGAAAATCACCGGCTGAAACCAAAACCATTCCGCCCGCCGTTGCAATCATTAACAAAGCAAGAAATTCAGCGCTGATTTTTTTGGCAGAATAAACGAAATCAAGAGAGATAAGAATGACAATGAGCAGCAATAGTAGCGCAAAAATCTTAACGAAAGACGTGAAGTTATTAAGCAAAAATCCCTGATTAAAACCCGTCTCAATTCTAACAAAATTATTAATCACAAACATCAGCGAGATAGCTGAAAAAACCAAGGCAAGTAGATGAGAAGAGTAAAAAACATTTTCGAATTTTTTGCGCAAAAATGCGTCTGAAATTAGAATGATTAAAGCGCCACAAAAGAGTGTAATTTCAGGGAGGATTAGAGAGAGCATTTTTGTTTTTGTTTTTGGTTCCAATTTTTACGCGTCACCCTCGCGAAAGTGAGAATGACGAGTGGAAAATCGTGGAAAATTACTGAAAAATTCTTGTTAGATTAGCTGTTGCCAAAGAGAAAAAGTTTAAAGTGTAGTTCGGCAACAAACCGATAAAAATCACGAGTAAAGCCATTCCGCCGAGTGAAAATAATTCAATAAAATTGAGATCAGAAACATGCTCAACATGCTGATTTTTAATTTCAGAAAACCACACGCGCTTATAAAGCCAGAGCATGTAGCAAGCGCCTAAAATCACACCAGTTGCAGCAAGAAGTGCGACGATTTTATTTGCTTTGAATGTTCCAATAATTGTCAAAAACTCACCAACAAATCCGCTCGTTCCAGGCAGGCCAACCGAGGCCAAAGTGAATATCATTGCAAGCATTGCAAAATTTGGCATCTTGGTCGCAATACCTCCCAAATCTTTGATTTGCTTGGTGTGAAGACGATCGTAAATAACGCCAACACAGATAAAAAGTGCTGCGGAAATAATTCCGTGACTGATCATTTGCATCACCGCGCCGTCAATTCCTTGGCGAGTAAAACTAAAAATTCCCATTGTTACAAAACCCATGTGAGCCACTGAAGAGTAAGCGATCATCTTCTTCATATCTTCTTGCATCAGGGCGACGAGTGAGGCGTAGATGATGGCGACAACACTCAAGATAAAAATAAAATCAGCGAAATAACGCGCGGCTTCTGGAAAAAATGGTAGCGAGAAACGTAAAAAACCGTAGGCGCCGAGCTTGATTAAAATACCAGCGAGAATTACTGAGCCAGCAGTTGGCGCCTGCACGTGCGCATCAGGTAGCCAAGTGTGGAATGGAAACATTGGAACCTTCACCGCGAAGGAAAAGAAGAAAGCAAGGAAGAGCCATTTTTGATATTCGAGCGGGAAAAATGTTGGCAAGACTTCAGTTAATTTAACGACGTCAGTTGTGCCGGTGTAAAGTAAGATCATGATGATGGCAATCAACAACAACACTGATCCAGCAAGGGTGTAGAGAAAAAATTTGTAAGCCGCGTAAATTCTATTTTCACCACCCCAAATTCCGATGACGAGAAACATCGGAATCAACATTGCTTCGAAGAAAATGTAGAAAAAAAGCAAATCAAGAGAGCAAAAAGAAGCAATAACGAAACCTTCAATAAGTAGGAATGCGACAACATATTCTTTGATGCGCTTATTGATTGAATTAACACTGATTACCAAGCAGATAGGGGTTAGAATAGCTGTCAGCACAATCATCAAAAGCGAGATTCCGTCAATGCCGAGATAATATTTAATATCGTAAGAAGAGCTGAATTTGATTATTTCAGAAAACTGAAAACCAGCAATTTCACTATTAAAACCACACAGCAAAACACAGCTAAGCGCCAAATTTGTTAAGCTTGCTACAAAGCCTATTGCATAGTATCCACGCGCATTTTTAAGCCTGAGAGGCAACATTAAAATCGCCGCAATAATCGGCAAAAAAATCAGGATAGAAAGAATCGGAAAATTCAGAGGAAGTTGCATGTAAAGATGTAAGGGAATTTTTTTGAAAAACGCGGCGCCTTTTATTGAATAAAAAATTTAGAATCAAGTTGGGTCACGCCCACCCCCTCTCTTCACCCCAAGCTTTGTACGACCATCAATTTTCTGGGTTGCCGCAGAACAAGGCTTCTCGCAATAAAAAAACTTAAGTTCAGTTTCTTGAATCAAGTTTTGTAATATCCAACTTGATTTGGGTCTTTAAGTCCTCAAGCGAAGCAAATTTCTGTTCTTCTCTAATGAAGTCGAGAAACTCAACGCAGATTTTTTTGTCGTAAATTTTTTCACAAAAACCAGGGATGTGAGTTTCAAACAGAGCTTCACTTTGAGACTCTCGAAGAGTTGGTTTGACTCCAAAATTAGTAATCGAAGAAAAACTTTTTTTGAGATGCGGAATAAAAGTCTTAGTTTTGTAAACGCCAAATTTTGGTTTAACGATGTGAGGTTTAGCAGCTAAATTTGCAGTCGGGAATCCAAGTTGCGAAGCAAGTTTTCTTCCCTCATTTACAATTCCCTGAATCGTAAAGTTTCTACCTAAAACCCGATTTGCTTCAGTAACATTTCCTTCGGCAAGAAGCCTTCTCACTAAACTCGAAGAACATGTTTGTTCAGAGTTTTTCAGTGGAGAAATTTCGCTCAGACCAAAATTAAAATTTTCTAAAAACCGAAAATTTCCTTGGCGATTTTTACCAAAAGTGAAGTCGTAACCAATCACTAAATGCTTGGCGTTAAGTGATTTAGACAAAATTTCCTGAGCAAAATCCTGTGCCGAAATTTCCGAAAATTTTTTGTTAAAAGGCAGAATAATTACGTATTCAATTTCCTGTTCGCGAAAAATTCTTAACTTCTGCGCTAGGCTGGTAATTCTGAAATCTCGCGACTTCTCGGGTCTTAAAAAATAAATCGGATGCGGCTCAAAAGTTAAAATCGCCGAAGCTAATTTTTTTTCTTTGGCAATTTTTTTGACCTGGGAAATGATCTGTGAATGTCCGAGATGCACGCCGTCGAAATTGCCGATTGTGAGTGCGAGCGGCAATATTTGTTGATTTAGGTTTCTAATGATTTTCACGATTCGAATTATTTTTTTGCTGATTTTACTAAATTCAAAAGCATTTGCTACACCCGAAATTTCCTGGGGAATTTCTACTTTTGGCGATCTCAAATATCCAAAAAATTTTCAGCATTTTGATTACGTAAATCCTGAAGCGCCAAAAGGTGGAGAAGTAAAATTTGGTGCTGAAGGCGGCTTTAATTCTCTCAATAATTTTATCTTAAAAGGAATTCCCGCATCAGGCCTGTCTTATCTTTACGATAGTTTAACCGAAGGCAGTGAAGATGAAATTTCGGCGCGTTATGCACTTGTTGCTGAGAATATTAGAATCTCTCCAGACAAAAGCTGGATCGAGTTTCAATTAAATAAAAAGGCCCGTTTTCACGACGGAGTTTTGATAGATGCAGATGATGTAATTTTTACTTTTAACAAATTAATTTCCGAAGGTCATCCGAGTTACAAAATGCTTTTTCGTGAAGTGAGCGAGGTAAAAAAAATCAACACGCATTTAGTAAAATTTTTCTTCAAAAAAAATCACAATCGCGACTTACCGCTGCTAGTTGCCTCTTTGCCAGTTTTGCCAAAACATTACTATGATTTAGTCGATTTTTCTAAGACTAATCTTCAGCCACCACTTGGCTCTGGGCCTTATAAAATCAAGGAAGTTAAGCCTAATCGCTCGATCACTTTTGAACGCGTAAAAGATTATTGGGCGAAAGATTTGCCGGTTAATCGCGGCCGTTATAATTTTGACAAAATCACTTACGATTATTACCGCGATAACAATGTTTTGATCGAGGCATTTAAGTCGCAAAAATATGACTTGCGCCAAGAAAATATCGCGCGCAATTGGGCCAATGCCTACAATATTGAGGCGGTTAAAAATGGCGAGATCATCAAGCGAGAGATCAAGCACAGCCTGCCTGCACCAATGCAAACTTTTGTTTTAAATTTACGCCGTGAGAAATTTCAAAACCAAGCGCTGCGTAAAGCAATGACTTACGCTTTTGATTTTGAATGGCTGCGTGAGCACATATTTTACAGCTCTTATGAACGCACTGAAAGTTACTTCGCCAATTCAGAATTTGGTTACAAAAATTTTCATTTACCAAAAGCAAATGGTGACGGATTCAATCGTGACAATCTTTTGCAAGCTCGCCAAATCTTGCTTGATGCCGGTTACAAATTTTCTCATGGAAAGCTAATTGATCCAAAAACTAACCAAAAAATCTCGGTTGAATTCCTTATCGATTCGCAAGCTTTTGAGATGATTATCGCACCTTTTGTTAAAAATTTACGCAAACTTGGCATTGAAGCAAAAATTCGCCTTGTCGAAGAAAATCAATATCAAACTCGGGTTAATAACTTTGATTTCGACGTAATTACCGGGATGTTTGGCCAAGCAACAATTCCCGGTGACGAGCTTTTTGGCTACTTCCACTCGTCACAAAAAGACATCAAAGGCGGCCGCAATTTATCTGGCTTGAGCGACAAAACTGTCGACGAATTAGTTGAAAAAATTTCTCGCGCTAAAAATAAAAACGAACTAGAAAACTTAACTTCTGATCTTGATCAGAGACTTCTTGAAAATTATTACACCATTCCTGAGTGGCATAATAACACTTACAGAATCCTGTATCGCGACATTTTTGAATTTCCTAAGATCCAACCAAAATATTCACTTGCTCTCGACACCTGGTATTTTCGCCAGTCGAGCGGGGTCGAGAACAAGAAAATTATACACTAACTTCAACAGATCTTAAATCCGCTCGATCAGCGGACAAAGAGATTAATTAATTAAACTATGTTCATTCGCTCTGAAGAAACACCAAATCCTGCAACATTAAAATTCATTCCGGACGACAAGATTGTTCTCGAAAAAGGCACGGCGGAATTTAAAAATCAAAAACAGGCCGCAACCTCTTCCCCTCTCGCTTTACAGCTTTTTGAAATTGCTGGAGTTGAAGCTATTTTTTTTGGTCGTGATTTCATTACGATTACTAAATCTGAACAAACTGATTGGCCAAAAATCAAAGCAGAAATTCTTGCAACAATCATGGATTTTTTTGTTACTGGCAAACCGGTTATGTTTGAGCAAAAAGAATCTGAGACCGCTTCAGAAAATGATTCCGACATCGTAAAACAAATCAAAGAATTAATCGAAATCAAAGTTCGTCCAGCTGTGGCAATGGATGGTGGCGATATTATTTTCCATTCATTTGAAGGAGGAATTGTTCGCTTAGTCTTGAAGGGCTCTTGCTCGGGATGCCCGAGTTCGACAGTCACTTTAAAAAATGGGATTGAGAACATGCTTAAACACTACATTCCAGAAGTGGAATCAGTGGAACAGGTAGAAGACGATTAATAAATATGCATCCGTAGCTCAACTGGATAGAGTGTTGCTTTCCGAAGGCAAAGGTTGTGGGTTCAAATCCCGCCGGGTGCACCAAATAAAATTATGAAAAAAGACCAAGTAACCGCCGCATTAATAATTATCGGAGATGAAATTCTCTCTGGTCGCACGAAGGATGAGAATTTAAATTTTCTCGCCTGCTCTTTGGCGGAAATGGGAATTAATTTGCGCGAAGTGCGCGTTGTTCCAGATATTGAACAAGAAATAATCGATTCAGTTAACGCAGTCAGAAAAAAATTTGATTATATTTTTACTTCCGGCGGCATCGGCCCAACTCACGACGACATTACCGCTCCCTCAATAGCCAAAATATTTGGCAGAGAGCCTCAAGAATTCAAAATCGAAAATATTTTTCTACTCGCCGGAATCCCAAAAATTTTTCGCTCGATGTTTGAAGCGATAAAAAAAGATTTGGTCGGCGGCAAAAAAATTGAATCACGCGAAATTAAAATTGATTTATCCGAAAGCGTAATCGCCCAAGATTTTTCTGATTTGCAAAAAAAATATCCTAGTGTTGCGATGGGCTCATATCCCTTTGAAGGCGGAACTTCGCTAGTATTTCGTAGCATTGATTGCGAAGAGCTAGAATTGGCTAAATCTGCAATGGAAACAATTCTAAAAAAATGGAAAAAAGACTAACAGAACTGGCCAAAGAAAATAGCGAAGAGGCGAAGGAATATTTTCAATTCATCAAATCTGCAACCAGAGATCGCAGCTATTTTAACGACGCTCTCGACTGGTATCTCTTCCGCTACATCGCGCCAATTTGTGACCGCACGCTGCTGATTTTTGGCGCAATGATCGCCGCAGTGGTATTATATTTTTTGATTCAATTAGTTGAAGGCGCCTTTCCTCTAGTGGTTCAAGATCCAATTTTTGTTAGAGCAGGAGACCAATCAAGAGAATTTCCAAGCCTTATTCAACTCAAGCCAAAAAGCGGAAAGATTGGTTACGATCCAGAAATAAGAACTGCCGATGAATCTTTCGCAAAATACCTGCTTTCTTACTACGTTAAGAACCGTGAAGGCTATGACTTCAGCAAAGCTGAAATCGAAGAGGTAAATAAAAAATTTAATCGAATAAGGAATCTTTCTTCCGCTAGTGAATACAGAAATTTCCAAACAGTGATGAGTAAGGATAATCCAAATAGTCCGATTCGTAATTTCGGTTTGGACATCGCCAAAACAATTGAAATCGATTCGGTAAAATTTTCTCGTAACGACCCCAAAGATTTTACTACCAAGGCACGCGAATACTTATCTAGCAAGATTCCAACCGCAGTAGAAATTCGCTTCACCGCCACCACTAAAACAAAAAATAGTGAAGAAGAAATAAAAGCAGAAAAAGAACGCTTTTTGGCAAAAATAAATTTTACTTTTGCCGGTATCGACAAAGATGTCACAAACGGCACAGTTAACTTCGCCATCAATAGTTACGTACTCTACAAAATAAAATAATGAAAAAGATCCTTTTTCTACTCCTCCTATTTTCGTCTAATGCTTTAGCTGCACAATTTCCTCATTATCTCGGCAGCGAAAAGAAATTTAGAAGCTACATTTACAATCCAAATGATGTTTATCGCTACGCCGGACACTACACCTATCAGGGCTTCATCGAGTTTGAAGAGGGAGAAACAATCGGCACAATTTCGATGGGAAATCCTTCGCTCTGGTTATTTGAAACTCTGGGCAACCGCCTGTTTTTAAAGCCAGTTGGTGAAGATAATTCCGAAACCAACATGACCATAATCAGCAGCAAGCGCGTTTATCACTTTGAGTTAATGGCCAAGGAAGCGAGAGGTATCAATGATAAAGATTTAATCTTCGTCGCCAAATTTGTTTACCCCGATGAAAAAGATAAGAACCTCGTTTCATTCCCCAAAATTTTGCCATCTGACGAGCCCGACATGCGCGACTTAAGCATCTATAATTTCAATTACCAATATACCGGTGAGCCAGCAATTGCTCCAATCAAGATCTTCGACAATGGAGAATTCACCTATTTCCAATTCGCCAAAAAGAACGCGGAAATTCCGGCAATTTTTTCTGTCGACTCCGAAGGTTTTGAATCGCTAATCAATTTTAGAGCGGCTGGAAGCTACATTATTGTCGAGAAAGTTGCGCCACAATTCACCTTGCGTAATGGCGATCAAATCGTCTGTGTTTACAACATGAATCTCTACATTAATGGCAAAGAAAAGCAGACGATCCGAAAAGCAAATAGCACCATTAATAATCTTCCAAGTGGCCCGACAGAAGTTAATCCAATGATGATAAATCCAGCTCTGCCAGGTCAACCTCCACTCTAAGAATAACACTACTTTACTCGTTATTGTGAGCAAAGCGTAACAAATCGACGGTTCAGTTATGGAATTGTCATGCTTCGCTCACAATGACGAATTCAAAAACAAAGCATGGACTACAAAGTAAAACTTAAAAACATTCGTGAATCTTGCGTTCTGATCAAAATTCCAAACGATGCACAGGGATTCTTAGCGGCAGAGATTTCTAAAAACTTTACCAATTCTGATTTCGTTTTTATCGCCAAAAATGATGCAGAAATGGAAGTGATGCAAAAGCAAGTTCAGTTTTTTTTACCCGATTTTGAGCTGTTAAATTTTTATGCTTGGGACTGTTTACCATTTGATCGTATCTCGCCAAAACCATTAATTTCAGCGAGTAGGATTAAGAGTTTGTATAAGCTTGCAACTCGCTCTGAAGGTAAAAAATTCTTCGTAATTACTTCGGTAAATTCACTCCTCAAAAAAACTGTTGCACCAAACCAGATCAAGGATCTCGGGCTCTATTTACAAATTGGCAGCAAAGCCTCAATTCCACAAATTTCTGAATTATTAGTCGCAAAGGGATATGAGCGGCGCGCTTGTGCCAACAGCGTTGGAGAGTTCGCCGTGCGCGGTGGAATCGTTGACGTAGTAATGCAGCAAGCAGCAGATTTAATCGGTTACCGCATCGATTTTTTTGGTGAAGAAGTTGAGTCAATTAAAGTTTTTAATCCAATCACGCAGATCACAGAAGAATCAGTAAAATCACTAGAGATTTTGCCGAGTAGTGAAGTGATTTTTAATAAAAAAACTGTCGAAAATTTTCGCCAGAAATATCGCGAGAATTTTGGCGCTGCGCTTGATGATCAACTTTATTCTGCAATTTCTGAATCGCGTTCCTACCCAGGAATGGAGCACTGGCTGCCATTTTTTTACGAAGAAAATTTAGTCAGTTTTTTTGATTACCTAAAAAATCCCGTTACATTTTTTAGCGACGAAGTTTTTCCTCTTTCCAAGAAGAGTGATGAGTTGATTCACGAATATTTTCAAGCTCGTAATCACGATAAAACTTACCACGCGATTCCTCCTGATTTACTTTATTTTTCTG
The DNA here is from genome assembly GCA_903870105.1 of uncultured Alphaproteobacteria bacterium. Classification (GTDB taxonomy): domain Bacteria; phylum Pseudomonadota; class Alphaproteobacteria; order Rickettsiales; family UBA1997; genus UBA2645. The sequence goes on from CAIQBQ010000081.1 coordinate 14,970, forward strand.
CTGCAGAATTTGAAAAAAATTTACAAAAAACGATTTCGATTCAGTTCAATAAATTCGACATTCTTGGCCAATCTGATCTTGCCGAAGAAAAGCAAAGCCTCGCTCGACAAGCTCAGAATAACATTCGTGTTTTAGACCTAGAGATCAAGCCAGTTCCAGACTTCGCACTCGCCGGCCGCGCTAACCAAAAAGATCCGTTCGAACTCGTCAAAGATTTTGTCTCAAACACCAAAACTATTATCGCTTGCTTGACCGAAAGTTTTCGCGATCGCATCGCAAAAATTCTTCCCGATTACAATCTAAAATTCCCAACGGTTCTTCTTCCGCTCAATCTCGGATTTTACACTTCCGATTTCATGCTCATCGGCGAGCAAGCAATTTTCGGAGAAAAAATTATCCGTAAAAAAAGCAGCAAAGCCGCGTCACGAAGATTAATTGAAGAAGGATTAAGCATTGCACTAGGCGAGCTTGTCGTTCATCGCGATCATGGCATCGGCAGATTCGAAGGCATTCAAACAATAACTGCAATCGGCATCAAAACCGACATGATCAAGATTGCTTACGGCGGCAATGAAACTCTCTTTGTTCCTGTTCACGATATTGACTTGATCACGCGTTACGGCGCTGATAATCCTTTGATTCAACTTGATCGTCTTGGCCTAGCGGGCTGGAAGAATCGTCGTGAAAAAGTTCGCAAAAGAATTAAAGTTGCAGCCGAAGAACTCTTAAGAATTGCTGCCGCACGCCACTTAAAGAAGGCGGAAATTTTTATTCCAGATCAACATTTTTACGACGAATTTAAATTACGTTTCGGCTTTGTTGAAACCGAAGATCAGGCCCGCGCGATTGAAGAAGTTGAAGAGGATTTAGCGAAGGGCTCACCGATGGATCGCCTAATTTGCGGTGATGTTGGTTTTGGAAAAACTGAAGTAGCAATGCGTGCAACGGCATCAGTAGTGGGTAAGAAAGGATCGCAAATCGCAATTGTGGCGCCAACAACGCTTTTAGTCAGACAGCATTACAAAAATTTCACCAAACGCTTTGAAGGAACTGGCATAAAAATCGCGCAGCTTTCGCGACTTGTGAGCAACTCTGATGCAAAAAAAACTCGCGAAGAAATTGAGGCGGGATCATCGCAGATCGTGATTGGAACTCATGCCCTGCTCCAAAAAAATATCAAATTTAAAAATCTCTCGCTCGTAATTATCGACGAAGAACAACATTTCGGCGTCGCGCAAAAAGAGCGATTAAAGGAACTGCGTCACGAGGTTCACGTATTAACACTTTCGGCCACACCAATTCCGCGCTCACTGCAAATGTCGCTCACTGGCGTAAAGGATTTGAGCTTAATAGCCACCCCGCCACTCGATCGCTTAGCAGTGCGCAACTTTGTAATGCCTTACGATTCCGTAATCGTGCGCGAGGCGGTAATGCGCGAATATAATCGCGGCGGCCGCATATTTTTTGTTGTGCCACGCATCCGCGATATTGAAGAGATGGAGCCGCGCTTAAAAATTCTTCTACCGGAAATTAAAATCACCCATGCCCACGGTCAAATGTCGCCTACTGAACTTGATCAAATCATGAATGATTTTGTCGACGGAAAAATCGACATGTTGCTCTCGACTACAATCGTAGAATCTGGAATCGATATCGCCGAAGCCAATAGCATGATCATCTATAAAGCTGAAATGTTTGGCCTCTCGCAACTCTACCAACTTCGTGGACGTGTGGGTCGCGGCAAGGTTCGCGCTTACTGTTATTTGATGCTTGATCATCGCAAAAAAGTTTCCGATGAGTCGCAGAAAAAATTAGAAGTGATGCAGAATCTCGATTCCCTTGGTGTTGGCTTTACCGTTGCAAGTCACGACATGGATATTCGTGGCAGCGGTAATTTGCTTGGCGATGAGCAGTCGGGACATGTTAAGGAAACTGGAGTGGAACTTTATCAGCAAATGCTTTTGGAAACTATTGAGGACCTAAAAAGCGAAATTCTTCAACAAGCTCAGCATGACAAATCTGTGATCATTCCAAACTTGTCGAAGAGTGAAGAAAATCTCGATTTTTCAATTCAAATCAAACTCGGAATCTCTCTCCTCATTCCAGAAGAATACATGCCAGATCTATCTCTTCGTATGAGCTTCTACAAAAAAATTGCGATGATTAAGAATGATGAAGATGCGCAAAATCTTATCGACGAGATGAATGATCGCTTCGGAAAAATTCCGGAAGAAATTTTGAATTTAATCGAAATCACCAAACTAAAACATCTCTGCAAAAAACTTGGGATTGAAAAATTTGAATCAACTTCGGAAGGCCTGGTGCTTGGCTTCAAGAATAATCAATTTCGTAACCCAGAAAAATTACTGACAATGATTTTTGCGAGTAAGAACAAGATTAAGTTACATACTGGGCAACGAGTTTTGTTTGTGTGCGACACATCTTCAGCGCAAAATAAAATCTCTTCCGCCTTCGCAGTAATAAAAAAATTGGAGGAGTTGTGATTGGAATAATAGTCGCTTTCAGCGTGGTTTTAACTTTAATCGCAGCATTCAAATTTCTTAAAAAACCTCAAAATTTGAAGAAATCTGAATCAACTTCAACCATCCTAAACATTGGATCTGCAGCCTATAAAACCGATAAGCCACAGGCATCTCGCGCGACTCTCTCGCTCGAAGATCACGACCTCTCTGTTCGTCCTGAAAATTATCAGCAAAGAAATTTAGATCGCGAAGTTGGGGGCTTAGAGGGAGGAAAAAAGGGAATTAAAGAAGAGAGAGATGAGCCTGAAAAAATTATCGAAGACATATGGGACAAGCGCTCAAAAGATGTAGATAAAATGGGATCTTTTATTCCACTGTCGGGAGCTAACAAAGATCTAACGCTCTGGAAACTCAAAAAAATTAGACTCGGCATCGGCAAACATCTCAAACATGATCACGACGAACCTGATAAAACTGGCGTTGGCACCCATTATGACAGCCGCTTCGGACAACAAGGAGGGTTCTCACAAATAATTAAAGCTAGGCAAGATTTTGGTCGCGATAATGATGGCGGCGGAATGAGCCGCTAAAGAATTCTATTATTTTAGGCAGAGCTAACTTCGTCATTGCGAGGAGCGAAATAACAAAGATTCAATAAAACCAAACACCTACTTCGAGTTGTTTTATTCAGACAAAAAAGACCGATAAAAAATAAAATTTCTGTAAATTTCTCTTGTTAATTCTAACCCCATAAAAATAGTGTCAGGCGTCGGGAGAGTAACAAATACAACACCCTCACAGGAAATAGTTACACACGCCGGGTTTGCGTGGTGGTGGCTCCCGACACTCACCAGTTGAGTTTTCAGATAGCTCCAGATGATCAAAAAATTACAAATCAGCCAACCAGCTTCTCAATAAATTTACGAAACCAGCTATTTCTACTCTCAAACCCGTCTTTGATTTTTTCACGCATGTGAAGATTACGAAGGAAAGATAACATGCCAAGAGAGCATGAATTTGCTGGGTTTAAAATAGCTGACGGAACTTTCTCAAATTTATTTGGATAACCAATACGCACATTTTTTTGGAAAATTTCTGAGGCTAATTTATCGATTCCAACCGTAGCTGAAACACCACCATTGAGGACAATATTTCCGAGCATGTAGAGCGGTACGCCGGATTTTTCTAGAACAGATTTAACAGATTCAAATAGCTCCTCAAGCCTTGAAGATATTATGTCGCGAAGCTCAATACGAGTGACGGTAACCATATCCTGCTCTTCAAAATCTTCAGAAAATTTAAACTTGATCGCCTCTCTTTCTTCGATTGGCGAAATCAACAATGAGCTATTTAGGTTTTTAATTTTTTCTGCCACTTGCACGCTGATGCCAAGAATAGTTGCGATGTCTTTGGTGACATGGCTTCCGCCGATTTTTGAATTGCCAACGTAGAGTAATTTGCCTTCGTGAATCAGAGAAAATGAAGTTGAGCTTCCGCCAATATCAATCAATAAAGTGCCGATATTCATCTCATTGTCAGAGAGGCATGAAAGTCCGGAGGCGTAAGGCTCGGCTATGTAGCTATTTACCGATAACTGACAACGCTTCAAACAACTTTCAATATTTCTGATCGTAGTTTGCGAAGTGTAAGCAACGTGAAATTTGGCGTGAAGCTTCTCGCCAGTCATGTAGCGCGGATTAATAATTGGCGTGGAGTCGTCAAGCCTGTATTGCAGAGGAACCAGATGAATTATTTCGCGATTTTTCTTCTTAAATTCATCGCGAATTTTATTGGTGAGATTGATGATATCGGAATTTTTAACGACGTCGGAAGAAACTTTGCAACTCACTTCGTGATGAGTTGAAATGATCTGACTTCCTGAAATTCCCACAAGCAGTTGATCAATATTAAAACCAGCCATTCGCTCTGCTTCAGCAACAACATTGGTAATTGATTTTTGCGCCAAGCGCATGTCGGAAATTGCACTCGCCAAAATTCCGCGCGATTCTTTGTGTCCGTAACCAAGAATTTTTACATCATCGCCATTGATCGCCGCAATTACGCAAACCACCTTGGATGAGCCCATATCAAGGCATGCGACAATTTTTCCTTTTTGCGATTTTTTTGACATTTAGAGATTTTTTAATTCTTTGATCACGGAATCATTATACTCGAGATAAATCTTGTCGGCAATGCGCAAGTCAATGATTTTTAATCCCAGAAGAGATCCATGCATGTTATTAATTTTAATCAAACGTTGCCAAGCTTCGGAAATATTGTTCTCTGGCAACTTGATTAACAGTCCATTTTCAAAACGAATATCCCATCTGCGATCACCCACCCAAGTTGCTGAAAAAACATTTTCACTCAATTTTGGATCGATCACAAAAATATTAAAAAGTGATCTGACGTGAGTATTGGCGCTCTTTCCTGATAAAGTCACCATATTGCGAAATTCTTCCTGATCTTCGAATGGAACAATATTTCCATCCTTATCGATCAAATATTTTCTACCGTCATTTTGCCAAATTGCGAAAGGTGCGAACTCAACAATCGTAATATTTAAAGTGTTGGGAAGACTGCGCGTAATTGTAATTTGACTAACCCAAGGCAGTTGAGTTTTTATTTCATCGACTAAATTTTGAATCAAAAATTCTGGCTTACTTTTTTTGCTTTCATTGACCGCAGCAATGATCTGTTCATTAGATACACGACTATTGCCAACGATATTTATTCGTGCCAATTCACCGTGGTTTGAGTTCAACTGCGTGAAAAAATAGACGCGAGATTGCGAATAAAATTTCTGCAAAATGTCTGGCTTGAAAAGTTTTAATGATATGAAAACTAAAATGAGCAAAACAGCTGAAGCTATACTAGACTTGATCAGAATCGGCTTAACTTTTTGACTAAAAAAAATTCTTACGCGACGCAAAAGCGGATTAGTGATAAGAAAGTTTTTAAATAATTCACTTAAGTTTTTTTTCATTTTTTCTGTTCGCGCGACCTATGAAATGATAAAGTTTTTTTACTTATTACTATTTTTTCCGGATTCCCACTTTCGCGTTGATGATGCTTTAAGTAAGAGTTCTAAATGCCATTCAGGCAAAAATGTTGATACAGAAAAATTCTATTCGCAGCGTGCATTTTTTACTAAAAACTCAACGATTTCTTCGAAAGAAATTCCGACATGTTTAGCAATTTTTGGCACTAAAGAAGTTTCGGTAAAACCAGGGTGAGTGTTGGTCTCGAGCAAATAAAAATTATCGTCGCCGCCGTCTTTATTATTCAAAATAAAATCAATTCTGCTGACGCCGCGACAACCAACAACAGCATGACAGCGCTCGGCTAAATCCAGAACTTCCGCATATTTTTCGGCACTGATTTCGGCGGGCATGATGTAGTCTGTCATGCCAGCGGTATATTTACATTTGTAATCGTAGAACAAGCCGTGTGGCCTTACCTCGATTGCGCCAAGAGCTTTTCCATCCATCACCGCAACCTGAATTTCTTGCCCGGCTAAATATTTTTCGACAATGACTTCGTCGCCATATTTCCACTCATATTTTGCAAAATCGAATTGCATGTTTGGCAAGATAACTTCGACACCAACTGACGATCCTTCGCTAATTGGCTTAATCACCAAAGGTTTACCGACGGCGAAAATTTTTTCTTTATTTCGTGCATCTTCTTTATCCACCGTACTTTTATTTCCCGCACCCTTCTTCAAAATTTCATAATGCGGCGATTTTACGCCGACGGTTGTGCAAATTTTTCTCGTCAAAACCTTATCCATGCAAATCGCTGAAGCGACTATTCCGGAGTGAGTGTAGGGAATTTGCAGAATGTCTAAAACGCCCTGAACTCGCCCATCTTCACCATATTTACCATGCAGCGCATTAAAGACGATGTCGGGCTTTACTTCTTGCAGCTGCGTAAAAATTTTGCGGGAAAAATCGATCTTGGTGGTCTTATAACCCAACTTGTTAAGCGCTGCAAAAACTGCCTCACCCGAACGCAAAGAAACTTCTCGCTCTGAATTCCAGCCGCCCATGAGCACGGCGATATTTTTGTTATTTATCATTTTTTTTTGAATCTTTGGAAAGTTCGGTGGCCTTATTGACATCTTCGGCGATCGTGTTTGCGGATCTCAATTCTGCGATTACGTACTCACAAAGATCTTCAAACGGCACACGATTTTTTTCTGAAATTTCTACTAATTTCGCGAAAGAATTCATTATTTCTGGCGGAATATTTCCGTTCCTAGATGTCGCTAACCATTTGCTTTGAAAAGCAAGTGGATGAGAGCCTGTAGCAGGATTTCCAACATAAAGATCAACCGGTGCTTTCTGTCCACCAAAATCACAATTTGCGGTAAATTTTTTGACCATATTTCAATCTTATTTAGTTGGATTCGCCTTAGTATATTGTTCACTAAAACCCTTAAACTGCTCTGGAGTTTCTAGCCTTTCAAACTCCTGCTGCATTTTACCCTTTTCTTTTGCCGGAGCTTGTTCAAGGGCTTTTTCGGCATTTTCAACGCTATCCAAAGTCTCTTGCATCGCATCGCCTTTGGTTTTTTTGCTGCTAATTTGGGAATCTATTGCGTGTACTGCAGCGGTTGCTTTTTGATGATCTCTATATGGCTGACTGCCATAAAATTTTTCCTCTGTCGCTTTTAGTTTGGCGTAAGTTTGTAACGATCCATTTAAATTTCCCTCTTTTCTTTCTTTTGCACTTTTCTCGCGCAATTCTTGAATAACATTTCTGCCAGAAATTACTGCGTCCTTATTTTCGTTCACTTGTTTCATTGAGATAGATCGCGATCCTTGCAAATCTGCAAGTTCTTCCTTATTAGCTGCAATTTCTTTTGTCATTTGATTTTTTAGGGCATCCGCTTGAGATTCGCGCTTCTTGCCCTCAGTACGAGGAATTCTCTTTTTTGCAAAAGTCATGAATTGCTGCCCAGCTTTTCTAACGGTACTTTCGATTGCGCCACCACTAGTTTCATCAATATTATCCATTGCATCTGCATTATCAGCATCAAGTTTTGCCATAGCATTGGCTCTTGCTGTCGGGACTTTAACTGGAGCAGGAGCCTTTCTATTTTGTGTATTTTCTGCAGCGCGTTTGTCGAGCAAATCACTCTCTTCTTTACTTCTAAACCCTTCGGCGCC
>CAIQBQ010000082.1 GCA_903870105.1 uncultured Alphaproteobacteria bacterium
ATTTAAAAATCGCGATCATCGAAAAACAAGACATCCTCGGGTCAGATAGAAAGAGGGACGGAAGGGCTTACGCGATTTCTTCAGCTTCGCTAAAGCTCTTTAAAAAAATCGGAATTTTTGATAAGCTGCAAGACGAGGCGGGAATAATTTCTGACATTAAAATCACCGATTACAAATCGCCCTTCTTCCTCGATTTTCTTAAGCGTGATACCGGTGGCGATCTCGGACAAATAATTGAAAATTATCACATTCACAACGCATTACGTGATCAGATTTTGCAGCGAAAAAATATTTCTGTTTTTGCGCCAAACTCCGCTTGTGAAGTTGCTCCAAACTTGCTGAAGAGCGATTTGGACGAGACATGCTTCGACAAAATCGGCATGACTAGAGTAACGCTAGATAATGGAGAGAAAATTTATTCAAAACTTCTTTTAGCCTGCGATGGCCGATTCTCTAAGCTTCGCGAGATGTTTCAAATTCACACTACGGTAAAAAAATACGGACAGACGGCGATTGTTTTTAATGTTGAGCACGAGCTTTCTCACCAAAATATTGCCCAGGAAAAATTTCTTCCTGGTGGCCCGCTCGCAATTTTGCCGCTGAAAAATTCTAATCACTCTTCAATTGTTTGGATCGCGCCAGACAAAGTTGCGCAAGCGATCTTAGCTCTCGATGAAAAAAACTTCGCACAGCAATTAATGAAAAAAATGGAGGATTGCTTAGGTGCAACAAAAGTAATTTCTGAAAAATTTTCTTATCCTTTAATCGCAATCGAAGCAGAAAAATTCTTTCACGAGAAAATGTTGCTAATCGGTGACGCCTCTTGTGGCGTGCATCCAATTGCTGGTCAGGGATTTAATTTGGCAATTGCAGGAATTAATATTCTTTGCGAATTGGTAAAAAATTCTGATCAAAATTTAATTAGCTCTTACAACAAAAAAGCCAAATCCGAAGCAAAAAAAATGCTAGTCGCTACCGATATCTTAAATTCTCTCTTCGAAACCAAAAGCCTGTCGATCGGCCTAGCGCGAGACTTTGGCCTGGGTCTTGTAAATAAATTACCCCGCTTGAAAAAATTTTTTATTAAATCTGCTGGAGGTTTTTAATGCTTATTTACCGAACCATTTCCGTTTTACTTTTTCCCTTTCTCGAGCTGTATCTTTTTTACCGCGTTTACAAAAAGAAAGAGGATAAAAAACGTCTACGCGAACGTTTTGGCAAGCCTACTCAAGAGCGCCGTCAAGGAGATCTGACTTGGCTTCACGCCGTTAGTGTTGGCGAAACAAATTCAGCTTTAATTCTTGTTGACGAGCTGCTCAAAAAGTTTCCCGAAAATACAATTTTATTCACCACAACAACCCTAACTTCCGCCTCAATCTTAGCGGCAAAATTGCCGGAATTTAATGGAAGAGTGATTCACCAATTTCTGCCAATTGATTCTTTGCTTTGCGTTCGCGATTTTATTAATTTCTGGCGACCAAACACGGCAATTTTTGTTGAATCAGAAATCTGGCCGAACCTTATCTGCGAGGCCAGAGCGATTGGCGCGAAGGTTTTCTTGGTTAACGCTAGAATGTCAGAAAAGTCGGCAAAAAGATGGTCAATCGCTCACGCGCTTGGTTTCAAAATTTTTAACAATTTCGACGCGATTTTTGCCCAAAGCGAAGAAGATCAAAAACGCCTTTCCACCCTCACCAAAAACGAAATTTTATTTTACGGAAATTTGAAATCGCAGGCGCGTGATTTAAATTTTGATTCGAATGAATTAGAAAAATTAAAATCACAAATCGGTGCAAGAAAATTCTGGCTTGCCGCCAGCACTCACAAGGGTGAAGAAGATTTGGTGATTCAGGCGCATTGCGAGTTAAAAAAATATTTTCCTGATCTTTTAACCATTCTAATTCCACGTCATCCAAACCGTGCTGACGAAATAAAATCACTTCTTACCGGAATTAATTTTGCTCAACGCAGCAAGAATGAAATTATTGAGAGCTCAACAGAATTCTACCTCGCCGACTCTCTAGGTGAGCTCGGAACTTTTTACCGTCTCGCTGATTTTACTTTTCTTGGCGGCTCACTTCTGCCAATTGGCGGCCACAATCCATTCGAGCCAATCAAACTTGGATGCTCTGTAATCAGCGGCTCGCACACCTTCAACTTCAAGGAAATTTACGAAAATCTGCGCAAGGAAAATGCCTGCGTGATTGTTGAATCAGCAGAAGAATTAACAAAAAAAGTTAGAGAATTTTTAGGCGACACATCTCACAGCAAAGCCTTATCCGACAAAGCCGCAAAGCTAGTCACAACTTCCGAAAATATCGCCGAAAAAATTATTAATAAATTTTCGTAAATAACTTCGCACCACCTCTACCCTGGCCTCTACCCTGGCCTCTACCCTGGCCTCTACGCAGGTGGATAAAACTTCCGCCGGCTGTGTGAATAAAACTTTCGCTGGTTGAGCGAAGTCGAAACCAAGAAAGTTCGACTCCGAAAAATTACTGCGATCTAATCTACTTTCAGAAAGATGAAACCTGTTCACGAAATAAAAATAAAAGACCCGCTTGGTAACTCTTCTAAATACAAGACTCATGGCTTGGGAAAGAAGCTGGATTAGAAAGTGGTATACAAGATAAGAAAATTGCCCAAGCAAAGAAGGAATTTTTTAAGAAGATGAAAGTGAGAATTGACAAGCTAAAAGGATCTGGGCTAGCTGAGAAAACAATAAAAATTTACAAAAAAGGACTCTTCTAAATTTTCTCCATATCTTTAAAAAAATAACTCCTAATGAGTGGAATTTGTATCCGACTTTAGGGGGTAACTTCAATCAGCTAAAATGAAACCATCTTCAGGAAATGCCGCCACCGAAATTGCTCTTGCTAGACAAAGGGCGGAGGAAGCAAGAGTGGAAGCTGCTAAAAATGCATTTCAAGACGCAGTATATGATGCATTTAGAAGTAGGAGCGGGAGCGAGCCAAACCCGCAAGAGCGAGCTATATTGCGTGATCGCATAGCAAACGCATCTTGCCCTAGGGATGTTGCGAATTATTTAAGGGCGGGAGATGTTCAGTTGGACACGACAGAATTCCTGAATTTCTTTTTGGATTCGGTGATGCCGGAAGAAAATCGGGTAAATGTTGTTTCAAAGGTTACATGGGGAGATGGAGCTGCAAAAAAAGAAAGTTTAAGGCCAGAAAAACAGACCAAGCTTGAATTTAGTTTTCCATCTGGATCCGGGATGGCGAGTCTCAGTGAAATGCTGAAAGGGTATCAGAGCACAGAAAGACTTAGAGGAGAAGCTCAATACGAGACTCCTGCGGGGGAAAAAGTTAATGCTGAAAAAAATTTACAACTACAAGTCAGTAATCCAGAAGCGGAAATAGTAATTTCTCTGAAGCGATTCGAGTATGAGACAAAACCTGGCGAGCCTCTTCCTGTTAGACGAAAAATAGAGAATCCCGTCTCGCTAAATGAAATTGTTCTGCCGCTGCAAGGTGATAATCCAAATAAAACAAAACGATATTGCGCTACTTCTTTCATTGTACACGAAGGAGGTCTTGGTGGCGGGCATTACACCACTTATGTTCAAGAAAATGACGACAAATGGTATTGCTACAACGACAGCTTAAAAACCGAAGTTTCTGGAGCGAGGTTAGAAGCTGCAAAAAATCAGGCCTACGTAGTTAAATATTCGCCATTAGGCGATAATGGAAAATGTATCTTGCCGCAAAGCCAGGGCAGAAATGGCACTGCGAATGGTGGGGATAGATGTTGGGCTAACGCAGCTTTCGCCTTCGCGCTTTCAATGACATCACTACACAAAAATGATCATACAAGAGGTGGAAAAGCAGCTGCACCTAAGGCTCAGAATTCAGCTCGGCTGACTGAAATGAGTAGTGGCTCCTCAAGTTTTGATGAAGATCAAAAAAAGATAGCAGAACA
>CAIQBQ010000083.1 GCA_903870105.1 uncultured Alphaproteobacteria bacterium
CTCGAGTGTGTCGTGAATTCCCACGCCAGTCTTGGCTGAAACAAGAATCGCTTCAGAAGCATCAATTCCGATTACTTCTTCAATTTGTTTTTTTACTGATTCGGGATCAGAAGCCGGCAAGTCGATTTTATTCAGCACTGGCACGATCTCGTGATTATTGTCAATCGCCTGGTAAACATTGGCGAGTGTTTGCGCCTCCACACCTTGAGTTGAATCGACAACTAAAATTGACCCTTCACAAGCCGCCAAGCAACGACTCACCTCGTAACCAAAATCGACGTGACCTGGAGTGTCCATTAGGTTCAACATGTAAGTCTTGCCGTCATCTGCTTTGTAAGAAAGACGTACGGTCTGAGCCTTAATCGTGATCCCGCGCTCTTTTTCAATGTCCATTGAATCAAGAATTTGCGCGCTCATTTCGCGCTCTTCAATCGCCCCGCATTCTTGAATTAAGCGGTCGGAAAGCGTTGATTTGCCGTGGTCAATATGCGCAACAATCGAAAAGTTTCGTATGTGTGAAAGAGGATTCATTTCAGTTTTTTTGATTTTGAAATTTGAGATTGCCGCGCTTTCTAGAATAACTCACCAAATTGTCACCCCCCGCCACTCTGTCAACTTGTCACTCCTCACTTTCAACATCATCCCTCCTGCCATTCCGACCTGCGCGGGAATGACGAGACGAGTGCGAGGGTGACAATTTGGTGAGCGATTCTAAAACACGCTTCACTTACCAGCTTAAAAATTAATTCCAAAATCAATGTCGACTCACAAACTTCAGCCCGTTCGAGGCACCAAAGACCTGTTCGCAGAGGAGATTAAGATTTTTAATCACATTGTTTCGACCGCGAAAAAACGCGGCGAAAATTTTGGGTTCGATGAATTACAAACTCCAATTTTTGAATTTAGCGAAGTGTTTGAACGCAACCTTGGCGAAACTTCCGACATTATTTCCAAAGAGGTTTACAAATTTCCTGATCGCGGCGACAACATGTTAACGCTCCGTCCTGAATTCACGGCTGGCGTGGTGCGCGCACTTATTTCTAACGGCGAGTTGCAACAAATTTTACCACGAAAATTATTTTCTTACGGACCAATTTTTCGTTACGACCGTCCGCAAAAAGGCCGTCAACGCCAATTTCACCAAATTAATTTTGAAGTTTTCGGCGAAAATAATCTCTTCTGCGACGTTGAGGTGATTCTTCTTTCAGCCGCGATTTTAAAGGATCTTGGCGTTCTCGACAAAACTACGCTTGAAATTAATTCCCTTGGCTGCACGCAAACAAAAATAAATTACGAAGTCGCGCTGCGCGAATATTTTACCAAATTTAAAAACGAACTTTCTGCCGATTCACAAATTCGTTTAGAAAAAAATCCGTTGCGCATCCTTGATTCTAAAGAGGCGCAAGACATTGACCTTCTTGCTGATGCACCAAAAATTTCTGACTTTTTTTCTGAAGAAGCGAAATCGCGTTTCGATTCAATTATAAATTTACTCATCAAATTAAACGTCAAACACCGTGTTAATCCACGTCTTGTGCGCGGCTTAGATTACTACACTTCCACCGTTTTCGAATTCGCGATGAATTTCGAAGGTGCACAAAATGCAGTTCTTGGTGGTGGTCGTTACGACGATTTAGTAGAAAAAATGAGTGGCAAAAAAATGTCTGCATTTGGCTTCGCTGCCGGCATTGAACGCTTAATGCTTTTAACAAAATTAGACTTACCAAAAACCCGCTTTGTTGCCGTAAATTACATTTCTGAAGGAGAGAAAATTTACGCTTTTGAAATCGTACAAAAGCTTCGCAACTCTGGCTTCGCAGTTGAATTTGTTTGCAGCGGAAACTTTAAAAAACAAATGAAACGCGCCTCACAAAACAACTCGCGTTTCGTTGTAATTGTTGGCGAAGAAGAAATGAAAAATGGCGAAGTTTCGGTAAAAGATTTTGACAATTCTTCCGAACAAAAAGTGAAACGTGAATTGCTCACCGCCTACCTCGAAGGAAAAATTTAAAATTAAAATCAGCATTCTTGTAAACGCCTTTTTTATCTTTCTCTGAAATTTTAACCCCTGTTTAAACCTAACCTTTCCACACCTTTACCAATCCTCGATCCAGCAGCAGTTGATAGGTAAATTCCACTTTCAGCCACAAGGTGTGAGTCAGTTATTTTGGCATCTTTATCGCCCTGAATAAATTCTTTCCACTCTTAAGTTTATAAATAATTCAATCAAAATTTCTCTAATTGCCCGGAAACTAAACTCTATCGATGTAGATACAATTTTGCGATGCTTTGGTATTCGCAAAATCTAATTGAAGTCCCTTACCCACTAATACGTTGAAATCAAAATCTTAACTGAGCACCTTCTAGTTTTTTAAAACCGACTAAGCAGATCTAAACAAATAAGGAAATTATGAAAAGCAATGTAGTGAGCCATGAATCGTCTAAAGCTAAATTCTTAGAATTATTCTCCGAAACAAATCCAGAGCTCTATCAATTCTTAAGCGAAATGATTGATGGACCGAGAAAAGATTTTAGACAAATTCCAGAAATATCAGAGGAAAATATGGAGAGAATGGCCCGGGCAATAGCAAGTATAGCCTTTGTCCCACCTGGAAAAGAAATATTTACCAATGAAAAAACAAGAACAGCTCTTCTTAAAACCTTATTCGAAACTACTGATGAAGAAGTTAGGAAGTGGCTGGCCCGGGCAATAGCAAGTATAGCCTTTATCCCACCTGGACAAGAAATATTTACCAATGAAGAAACAAAAATAGCCCTAATTAAAACCTTATTCGAAACCACTGATGAAGAAGTGAGGAAGCGGGTGGCTTTCGCAATAGTAAGTATAGCCATTACCCCAGCCGGAAAAGAAATATTTACCAATGAAGAAACAAGAACAGCTTTACTTAAAACCTTATCTGAAACTACCGATGAAAAAGTGAGGAAGCGGGTGGCTTTCGCAATAGTAAGTATAGCCTATAGCCCAGCCGGAAAACAATTATTCGCCACCGAAGAAACAAAAACAGCCTACTTAAAATCTTATCCGAAACCACTGATGAAGAAATTAAGGGACATCTGAGGCCTTTAATAAAATATATAACCATTCTAATCCCTCAACTCCAATTAGAAGCGGCGATTAAATCCTATAAAACTACTAATCCCGATGAATCAGTACCAAGGCCAAGAGCAATCAGCACTTTGCTGGGTCGTTTTCTAACAGAAAAAATAGGTCAGCGCGGAGAATCTCAACAAGAGCCTATAGAAGAAACTTTAGAAAAAATTGCCACCTCCACAAAACCAGTTCTAGAAGCTTTTGTTCAAGAACCAAATCATCTCAAATGGGCAGATGAAATTGCTAAAGCCTATTTAGACGGTTGCGTTAATCAGCCTGTGAGGGGCTGGCTAGAAATATCGGCCTGGTTGCCAATTGCTCAAGCGCCAAAGACAATTGATAAAATTGAAGCTTCAAAGCATTTAATGGTTTTGGAGAAGATGAATAATTATGTTATCAATAAATTGGCCAAAGAGGCTGAATTAAGAATGGCTGCTGGGGAAGTGGTTCATTCGACAATGGCTGGAGTGGAGGTTGAAGCTGGCAATGCCTTATTTAGAGAAGTTCACAAAAAACTTCTTCTTAATGAGGATATTTCCAAACCTTGGCTAGGAGTTCCTAATTCAATTGCTTACGAGGATACAATTACATCATGGCTTACTGAAGAAAAAATCGAAGAAGCATATGAAGAAGCAAAAGAAACCTTGAGACAAGATCCTGAGGA
>CAIQBQ010000084.1 GCA_903870105.1 uncultured Alphaproteobacteria bacterium
AATTGCCATTCGGAAGCAATCAACATCGAGTTCGAAAAACCAATCACTGTTGCGCAAGCTAGAGCGGCTTTAGAAAAAGCTGACGGGGTTATTGTGATCGATCGTCCGCAAGAAATGATTTTCATCACTCCGATTGAGGCTTCTACTAAGGATGCCACTTTTGTTTCGCGAATAAGAAAAGATGAATCAGTGGCGAATGGTTTATCGCTATGGGTTGTCTCTGACAATCTTAGAAAAGGTGCGGCGCTTAATGCAGTTCAGATTGCAGAGGTTTTGGTTAAAAAACATGGGCTCTAAGTGTGATTTATTAAAATCGTCAATCTGTCTTCATAATTGATGTTTGAGATGAATAACAAAAAAGGGCCAGTTCCTTTCGGAACTGGCCCTTTAGAGTTTTTATAACTCAGTTTTTGCTTAGAATTTGTGAGACAATCCAAGCTTAATTTCGCTGAAGTTAGCTTTATAAACTCCAGAGTAGTTGAACTCTCCGTTTGTTCTGGTTTTAGCGCGGAAATTTTGAACTTGATATTCAGTGTTAAATGACAGGTCTTTATTAATATCTATCTTTAAGCCCACGCCATAAAATCCACCTCTAGCAACACCATTTTTTATTGATGAACCGGAATAGCTGATTGGGTAATTTCTAGTTCTGTAAGCAACGCCAGCATAACCAACGGTGACATAAGGTGCTACGTTATCAGTAATATCATAACCGAAATCAGCTTTAACGCCAAAACGATTCTTAAGTTCTAATTTTTCATATTGGTTAGTTTCATTCTTGATATTATTTTGTTCAGCGAAAACTCCCCCAGCTATAAAAGCACCATTAAAATTGTAAGCATGTTTGTAGTTTACTCCTAATCCAAGATTACTTTTTCCATGTTCGGCAGATGTTTCTGTTGCGCTGACTTGAGAATCATCAGAATATCTTTTATTGTATGAAGCACTGCCGCTGAGCAAATCAACTCCAGCATAGTTTCCTTCAGTTTTGGCCAATGCAGAAGTTCCATAAAAAGAAGCTGCGACACAAGTTAGAATTAGTAATTTTTTCATGAATTTAATAATTAATTAATTGACTCGATAATCTAAGGATTTCGAGTGGATAATTCTTTAAATTACCTTAAATTTTTTAGTCAAATATTTTTTAAGCTGGGTTTTTTTTGGGACTAAATAATCTTGGTAATAAAGAGACCAGAAAGAATCATTATGGCTGTTAACAGAGATGTAAGAACAAGACTAGAATCAAAGTCAATATTGCGCGCATAGATAAGATTTTCTTCGCTCACATCTTCATTCAAGCGCGACACGAAATAGTAAAACATTTTGCCTGCAAATATCATCAGCGTCGCTGAATTAATTGCGATAATCGATGCAGAAATCCATAAATGCTTCTGCCAAATAATTTTGATTAGCTGAAACTTTTCAATCGCGCCAATGGTTGGAATTAATCCAGCCATGCTCGTGATGGACAAGATTAGTAATGTAGTGTTTATAGGCAGTTGATAAAAGAGCCCAATCAAACTTTTGGCGCTAGATTTCGAGAGGTACAAAGTAATATTAGAAACGCAGAAAAAAATTAAAGTGAGAGAAAGGGAAAAGGAAATTAATCCCAAATAAACCATGCGCGCTTTGAAAGTGGCGAAAAAAATAATCGAAAAAATAACGAAGAATAATTGCTGAAAAAATAAGTAGAAAAATGAGAGCTTAATTCCACGGCTAAACACTGTGAATATTGAAGCGATTAAGATGTTAAAAAAGAATATCACCTCCATCAAAGTGAAGGCATTTCCAGCTAGAATTTTAGCAAAAAAATTGAAACCAAAGACCAAGGTCAGCAACTTAACAAAAATACAAATGCTGCCAAAACTGTAGGCCAAAAAGAAGAAAGCGTAAGTTATGATCGGCTCGATATTTGGCTTACGGAAAAATATAAAATATGGCATCAGCACCGAGAAAAAAAGGCCGAAGAAATAGAGGATAAATAAGATAACTCCTTGTTCACGAGTAAGATCTTCAATTGTCGATCCTTTTATAAATTTACTAGTCGCAACCAAGGCTAGAAAGAAAAAAAATGACTCGAAATAAAGTAAAAAAGTGAAAAGGCGCAAGAAGCCAACTTCGGTGTGACGCAAAAATTTTACTGCAAAAAGCTGAGACCCAAGAATTAAAAAGCTGTAGAAAAACAAGATAAGCAGTAAGTTTTTACAAAGAAGAATTGCGGTCAAGATGGCGATGATGAAACTGACTAATATTCGTAACTCTTGTGATCTTTTTTCTGAACTTAACTGCCAAAATCGCTGCGAATAAAAAGCAAAAACCAGCCATAAAAAACTAAGAAGAAACAGAAAAATTAAAGTGACTTTGTCTAAATGAAATACGACGAATGCTCCGTGATTTTCTACTTGTCGGTAAACTCCAACTAGGTTGGCGAAAAAAATAATCGGCAGAAATAAATCTAACAATCTCGAGAAAAAATTCTGCTTCTTCAAACTAGAAACTGCGCAGCCAAAAAGTGGTATCGCCACAAGAATTAGCGGTAAAAATTTCATCATATTGAGAGTAAATAAGAGGCGAAATTTATGGAAAGTCTTTCGGCAAATGCGGCAAAAAATACCACGAAGCAAATCGCTAAAATTAACAACCAGAGCGAGATTAAGTAAGATTGATAAGTTTCTAATTTAACTGTTGCTGGCCCGTCCTTTTCTTTGGCAAAAATCGCATCGATGAAACGAGTAGCCAAATCTGCATAAGCAAAATTTGCGGCAATCAAAGCAATTAACAAAAATGACTCAAAACCAGGGTTTAAGATTGCATAAGCCATGTTCCAATTGGCAAAAAATAGCGGCGTGAGCGGAAAGGCGACGGCTAAGAAAATTAGCAATTTTAGTGGCAAAACTAACAGCAAGTGATCCTGCTTAATTAAAGAAATTTTAATGATTGATGCACTTCCAAAGCGACGCTTTAGAAAAGTAGCAAAGATGAAAACAAAGAGATTAATCAGATTGAAATTCAGCATGTAAAAAAAGACCGACTTCAGAGCATCGAGGCTGTGCAGACCTATCGCAGCAAAAATAAAGCCTACGTTGATAAGGCAAAGATGGATGCAAATCGATTGCAAATGCTTTTGTTGGTAAACACCAATCGCACTAAAAATAATTAGTGAAATTGCAAAAATAATTAGAGGGTAATCTAGTCCGAGAGTAGTGAAGAGGAAAGTTTTTCCAAAGAAAAAATAGACGAATTTTAATGTTAAAAAAATTCCCATCGAACTTTTGATAAAAATTGACTCGGCAATCAAAAAGTTAGTAACGAGATTGTTATTTTTGATTTTTGCAAAAAAGAGCCAGAAGGGAAAAAATTTAATCAAAAATGCCGTTGCCAGAAATAACAAAATAGTCAGCGAAATCAATGAATCAGAACTTGCAAACATATTAACATCGACAGCAATTTGATCGAAATTTATTTTTTTGAACAGCAGATGAACCATCAAAAAACAAAATAAAATCAGCAAAGAAGCAGTGGCATTTAAACAGAAATCACGGAAAGAAATTTTTAGCAATTCGCCTTCGCGTGACAAAGTTGAAATGGCAAAAAATGTGAAAGCATAAATCTCTAAAAAAACGAAGAGATTGAAGAGGTTGTTAGTTAGTAGAATATTAATTAATGCAAAAAGATTGAGCAGAAAAACTGAGTAAAAAATTTTGGCATTTTTTTCGGTTAAGAATTTTTCAACATCAGAACGGTAGAAAAATAAAACGACGATTTTGACAAAAATTAGGAGAATAAGAAAGAAGTATCCAAGTACGTCTAGACTGAACTCAAGACCAAGAGACAAAAGAGAAAGCTGAAAGTCATTACTGATTTTTTTTTGCGCTAAAACCTGCGGATAAAAACTTACAACTAACAAAAAAGCAGCGATGCAGCAAGAGAAAGTAAACCAGAAATAATTTTTTTTAAGCGGAGCGGTTTGGCAAAAAATCGCAGCAATTAGCGGCAAAAAAATTAGAAGATAGACGCTACTTACTAACGTCATCTAGGCGTAAAATTTTTGTTTTTTTTGCGCCATATCTAGCAATAACTTACTCACTTCAAAACGCTTTCCATGCTTCTTATTTAGCTCTTGCAACTTCTTCACAGCATTTTCGATTCCGTAAGAATCAACATACTTCAGAACGCCGCCACGAAAAGGCGGAAAGCCACAACCCATGATCATCGCCATATCAAGGTAGGAAGGATTTTTGACTACATTTTCTTCCAGACATTTCGCTGCTTCATTGGCCATCATCAAGATGCAGCGATCGATAATTTCTTCGTCATGAATGTAAATTGTGTGAATGTTTTTAGCGCTTCTCACCTTCGACAAAATTGTATTTATCTCAATATTAACATGATTTTGTGCCGCATGAATGTAGAAGCCTTTACCGACTTTTTTGCCTAAAAGTGTTTTATGATTTTGGTAAATTTCTTCAAGAATATCAGCAACGCGCATGCGCTCTCCGTAAGCTTCTTGTAAAGAGTGAGCGACTTTTACACCAACATCAATTCCTACAACATCAGCAAGAATAAATGGCCCCATTGGCATACCGAATTTTTCTATTACGGAATCAATGCGTTTAATCTCAGCGCCCTCTTGCAGTAAATATGCCGCTTCGTTCATGTAAGGAAGCAGAATCCGATTCACTAAAAATCCGGCAACATCTTTAACCACGATCGGCGTTTTTCCTAGCCTCTTGGATAATTTTACGATTGTCGCCACCGCAGCATCAGAAGTTTTTTCGCCACGAATTACTTCAACAAGTGGCATGCGATTTACCGGATTAAAAAAATGCATACCCACAAATCGCTCAGGATTTTGTAGAACGCTCGCCATTTCAGAAATCGAAAGAGAAGAAGTATTTGAAGCAATCACGGTATTTTTTTCGACCTTAGTTTCTGCTTCAACCAAAATAGTTTTCTTCACTGCCATATTTTCGACTACGGCTTCAATAACTAAATCAGCATGTGTAAACCCAATGTAATCAAGGCTAGTAGTCACATTGCCGATTTTAAAATTGATCTGCTCCTGAGTTAATTTTTTAATTTTTTTGAGCTGATCAAAAATTTTGATGATCTGATTGTAACCTAGAGCTATGGCCTTTTGGTTAATATCTTTAACGCGAACATTGATGCCATTATTAGCAAAGAGCCAAGCAATTCCACCCCCCATCACCCCAGCACCAATCACCGCAACTCTCTCTAGATCTACTCCGACGACATCAGTATCGACGCCAGAATCTTTTTTTAGCGCTTCGTTAGTGAAGAAAATTTCAATTAAATTTTTCGAAATATCGCCAACGCAAAGTTCGCAAAACGCTTCGAGTTCAGTTTTAAATCCGCGCACACCATAAGTTCGGCCGTAAGTTCTTTTAATAACCTCCAAAGCCACGAATGGAGCTGGATAACGACCTTTGGTTTTTTCCCACAAATCTTTTTGCGCAAAATAAAAAATCAGGAATTTTCCGAATAAAAGCGTTTCGAAAATAAAGCGTTTTTTGCGCGCTTCGCTTCTAAGGCTTAAATAGCGATTACTATTCGGATTTTTTAAAATTTCGTTAGCGAATTGACTGAGTTTTTCAGTCAAAAATTCTTCACGTATCAATTCATCTACAAGCCCGATTTTTAAAGCTTTACGCGCATCAACTGCCTTCCCTGAAAGAATAATTTTTAGCGCCTCAGGCAAGCCAACCAATTTTGGTAGACGTTGTGTTCCACCAAAGCCAGGAATGATTCCAAGATTAACTTCTGGCAGTCCAAGTTGTGTTTTTGGATTGGCAATTGCCACGCGATATTTACAAGCCAAAGCAAGTTCCAAACCACCACCAAGGCAGGCGCCATTAATCACTGCGATGGTCGGAATTTTTAGCGCCGCAATTTTATTCATTATTTCTTGACCGCGAGAAACTTTTGCAAATGCATCTTTAGGATCCCGCAAATCTTTAATTTCATTGATGTCAGCACCGGCGATAAAAATATCTTTTTTGGCCGAAGTAATCACCAGCACCCTAGCCGCCTTATTTCCACTCAATACATTCAGAACCTGCTCAATTTCAGTCATTACCGAAGCAGAAAGCTTGTTAACTTTTTCACCTGGAAGATCGATGACAAGACTTGCAACGCCTTTTTTGTCAATATTTAGAGAGAGGTTTTTTGCTAAAAACATAAGGAATTAACTAATTTTGATTTTCCATTTTTGGCTAAGATATTTTTCTACTGATCGCCCTTTTTTTGTAGAAAATGCGTGATCGTAAATCATTGACTCAAAAAGATATCCACCAAGAAGATCCTTTCTTATAAGCCCAATAGTTAGTTTAAAGAAAATGCATGATTTGGTTTTTTCATTTTTCGAAGAATGAAATTTAGACCAAATTTTAATGAGCTAAAAACTTTTCAATTTCAAGAGCAGCCATGCAACCAGTACCTGCCGCTGTTACAGCTTGGCGATAGATTTTATCTTGAATATCGCCAGCGGCGTAAACGCCAGGAATATTTGTCGAAGTAGCTCCTGTTTTGGTTATAATATATCCCTCTGAATCAATCGCGAGACCGGTATCTTTGAATAAATCTGAATTTGGTTTGTGACCAATGGCAATAAAAATGCCGTCGATTTTCATTTCGCGAATCTCGCCGGTAGAAGTATTTTTAAGACGAGCGCCAGTTACGGTTTTTGGAGCTTCAGATCCAATAACTTCATCCAAAGCATGATTCCAAATCACTTCGATTTTCGGATTTTTGAAAAGGCGATCTTGCAAAATTTTCTCTGATCTAAAGCTGTCGCGACGATGCACAACGTAAATTTTGCTCGCATGATTTGTTAAGTATAAAGCCTCTTCAACCGCGCTATTACCACCTCCAACGACGATCACTTCTTTACCGCGAAAGAAAAATCCATCGCAGGTTGCACAGCCAGAAACACCGAATCCTTGGAATTTTTTTTCTGACTCTAAACCGAGCCACTTTGCTTGCGCACCGGTTGCTATTATGACTGAATCAGCTTCGTAAATATCTCCTGATTCCCCGATTAACTTGAATGGACGTTGAGAAAAATCGACTTGTGTGACATGGTCATAAATAATTTTAGTACCAACATGTTCAGCTTGTTTTTGCATTTGCTCCATCAACCACGGACCCTGAATCACCTCGGCAAAACCAGGATAATTTTCAACGTCAGTTGTAATGGTTAATTGTCCGCCCGGAGCATGTCCGTTAATTACGATTGGCTGCAAATTTGCACGTGCCGCATAGATTGCAGCAGAAAAGCCAGCGGGGCCTGAGCCGATGATGGCTAGTTTTGTTTTGTGAATTGTCATTTTCTTAAATTTATTTTTATTAATTAACCCGCTTAGACATGTTTAGCATAATCATTTAAGCCCTTCACTCATACCGAACCGATCTGTCGAAAGGCGCAACATTAAGATAACTTAATTCATAAACATTCCGCCATTCACATGAAGTGTGTGGCCCGTAATGTAAGATGCGTCTTCGCTTGCTAGGAAGGCTACGGCTTTAGCAATGTCGTTCGCCTCGCCCATTGCTCCATTGGGAATTTTTGCAAGAATTGCCGCTCTTTGTTGATCGTTTAAAACATCGGTCATCGGACTTTGAATAAAGCCTGGAGCAACGCAATTGATGGTGATACCGCGCGAAGAAACTTCTTGCGCAAGTGATTTGCTCATGCCAATCATTCCAGCTTTTGAAGCGACGTAATTCGCCTGCCCTGGATTTCCGGTTACACCAACAATCGAAGTAATGTTGATGATGCGACCATATTTACGACGCATCATTTTCTTAATCGCATTACGATTGAGAATGAAAGTTGATTTAAGATTTACATCAATCACGTGATCAAAATCTTCGTTTTTCATGCGCAGAACTAAATTATCTTTAGTAATCCCAGCATTACAGACTAAAATATCAATTTGACCGACAAGTTCTTCGGCCTTGTCAAATAAGGCATCAACCTCTGCTGAGTCAGATAAATTACAGGTTAAAAATTTTACATCGCCGCCAATTTCACTTGCTAGCTCCTGTAACTTTTCTTCGCGAGTTGAAGATAAAACCAATCTCGCACCTTGCTTGGCAAGAGTCTTGGCAATTGCCGATCCGATGCCTCCAGTGGCACCAGTTACTAAGACATTTTTTCCAGTAAGTCTGAACATAAATTTTTAAGTTATTTGTTAATAATTTCGATTAGTTGATTCATTTTTTCGATATTCTTTTTGTTGTAACCACTGTCTCCCATAGCTTTCAATTCTTCATCAGTCATTGGCTTAGCATTTTCATCAATCGCAGCACCATCAGCATCTCCAACAGATTTTTCTTTAATTATTTCGTCAATTTTATCTTTCAAAAGATCCTCGGGTTTTGGCATAACGTGATCAAAATTTTGCGAGATAGCTTCAAAGAATTTTGTTGTAATAGGACCAACCATCTCACCCGAAGCTTTCAACAAGCTACGACATTTTGCCTTTTCCAACCATTCCGGTTCTTTTTTTGTATCCTTCAATTTGTTACCGAGAACAAGATCATAAGCATTGAAGTAAGTCGAATAAATAACGCCAAAAATTAGCAGTGTTTTAACGAAGCCAAAAAGCAAACCAAGAGAGCGATCAAAAACTCTCGGCATTTTTTTATAAAAAGAGTCGCGCAGGCCTGAAGTCGAAAAGGCGGTGATTAAAAATACTAAAGCAAATACGCCGCTTCGTGCTACTAAATCGACCGCAATTTTACTCTCAAAATGAGCGGCAAGAAAATTGGTGATATATGGCGTAAGAAAGTAAGAAATGGTCAAAGATATCACCCAATTAAATAGAGCAAAAATCTCTTTTACGAAACCACGAAGAACCGCCGTAAGCACAAAAATCGCCGTGAAGGCAAGAAAGATTAGATCAAGAGTATTGAAGGTCGTAGCCATGAATTAAGAAAATAAACGGAAGAATGGAAAATTTTTAACAATCTCTTTTGGCGAGCGTGGCAAACCTTTTTCATTAAGAAAAATTTCGCAAAAAGTTTTTTTAGCCAAAAAGTTTTTAGCTCGAGATTTAAACTTTTCGAAACGCATCACTTTGTCAATTTCAGCATCGATAAAATTATTAACGTCACCATCTTTAAGAAAAACCGAAACAGTAAGAAAGATAATTTTACCGAGAGTTACTCTTTTTGTGTAGTAGTTGAAATCAGTTGATTGATCGCCAATATTTTGCCAAATGAAATCAGCAATCTTGTAACAAGCTTGCAGGCCTTTAAATGCTGGCCTTGGACCGTTTTCAAGCGAGGTAAAATTTTTGGGATTTAGGTAAAAATTGATCAACCTCTGCAAAGGAATTTTATTTTCTTTTTCAACTTCAAATCGTGCGTAAAGCGAAAGGCGAATTTTATCGCGAATTTTTTTCCCCTCGAGACCTCCAAGCAATTCCGCGGATTTTTCATTTTGCGATTCAAAATAAAATTCTGCCAAATCAAGCAAGCCGTTTTCAAAAATTAATGGTAGAAAGTTTTCGCCAATTCCGCAATTTGCAGCGGCCTTAGTGAGTGCTTCTTTACTCCATCCGTCAAAAGCGCAAGTTTTTAGAAATTCTTTAAGGATTTTTTGTTTAGTTTCTGGAGAATCGAGAATCATTAAATTTAGATTTTAGATTTAGATTTTAGTTTTATCTGCGCACGCTTCTGTTTTTCTAAAGTTAAAAATCAAAATGACTACATCTCCCAGCCTTCTTCCCGTTCATAAACGCTATAACGTTAAATTTTCGCATGGCGAAGGTGCTTATCTTTTCGATAATGATGGAAAAAAATATCTCGATTTTGGTGCGGGAATTGCCGTTAACGCTTTAGGTCATTGTCATCCAAAAATGGTTGAAGCGATCACCGCTCAAGCAAAAAAACTTTGGCATGTTTCGAATATTTACAACAGTAACGAGCTCAATAAATACGCCGATAGATTAGTCTCTAACACCTTCGCTGATTATGTGTTCTTCTGCAATTCTGGTGCAGAAAGTATCGAATGTATAATAAAAATGATTCGTCGTTATTTCTTCTGCAAAAATCAGCCGAACAAAAATCGCATTATCACTTTCACCGGCGCATTTCACGGCCGCACAATTGCCACAATTTCTGCC
>CAIQBQ010000085.1 GCA_903870105.1 uncultured Alphaproteobacteria bacterium
GATAATATATTGAGTTGGAAATTCGCGTTATCGAAACCAGGTTGTTGTATAAAAAAAGCTCTTATTTCGCGTTGAATTTTCTGATCTAGAGTTCCTCCGCCGACAGGATCATAGGCGCGTCCTTCGATTCTAAATTTTCCAGCTTCATCTTTTGCAACGATGATCTCTCCGGCATTCCAGTGCCAACCCACAACTTTGTAAGGAAATAAAATTTTAAGGGGATAAATTGCTTCTCTTCTACTCTCTAATTTAGACAAATGAACGAACTGATCTCTTAGACGATCAGTGATCGGAGAACTCTCCCCCCTAGCATCGCAAGCTGGCAGCTCAACCACAGTTTTACCGTCTTCTTTTAAAAGATTACCATCGCGATTTGATAGAATGTTCGTAGTAGCCCCATCCAAAACAAAATAAGATATTCTGTCTTGAGTATTTCTAGCGATATTAACTGCATCGATTTCTCTATCCGAATAGGCAAAATCTCTGCTGTTTCTAGACTTAAGATCTTCGGCGACCAATCCCGAGCTCGCCTTCTTGACTGAGCCTGTTAATGCTCTGGTGCCAGAGCCTCCATTAGGAGGGGGCGAGCTTTTCGCTCCAGAGACAGCTGGGGTCGTGGCCAACGATGAATGTTTTGTACATTGAATCTCTCTCGCTCTTACAGCATCCACTAAACACTGGTGACCAAGGTAAACCGTAACTCCAGGCATGTATGTTCTTGTCTTAGCAGTAAATTCTGCCTCAGCAGCAAACCAACCTTCCATCATCCATTTGGCAACTTCTTCCTGTGTATTTTTTTTCCCCTTATAAACACCGCCAGAATATAATGGCAGGCATAACTCCTTAACTTTTTTTTCATTAAGCTGCTTTCTAAACTTTGCTCCAAAGGTGATCATTGCCACTTTTGCATCTTCTTTTTTCAGGTCTCTAAGATCTGGCGATGCAGAGTAGAGAATGGTCTGAACTTGAGAACCTTCTTTAACGCCCGCAATTCGAACAAGATCAAGCAATTGGACAGTGCCGATTGCGTTTTCAGCGCCGCCTGATTTTTGGGGCCCTTTAGCTAATGCTGCATTGGCAATTACCAGCGCCCGACCTCCTATTCCTTTCAAATATTCTTCCATCTCACCATTCATACCCCCGCCTGCAATCCGCCAAAACTTATCATCATTATCGACTGATCCAGCCAATGCTACCGGCACTTTTTTTAGAGCCTCATTCTCTGTGTTAATGAAGTCATAAAAAGGCCTGGCGCCCTTTTGGCCTAAGGGTTGCTCGTAAGAAAGTGAAATGAACTCACTTTTTGGTGCTTTGGGCGTTGGCGACAGTTTAGGCATAAATTAAAATTCTATTCCCAAATGTTTAAATGAGATCTCGGTTAAAACGCGGCCTCTTGGCGTTTTTTCGACGAAGCCTTTTTGGATTAAAAATGGCTCGATTGTGTCTTCGACTGAATCTCTTTCTTCCGAAAGTGCCGAGGCGATGGTGTCTATTCCAACTGGGCCGCCGCGATAATTTTCGGCGATAAATTTTAGGTAACGGCGGTCGGAGGCATCAAGGCCGATTTCGTCGATTTCTAAGCGACCCAAAGAAAAGTCGGCGATTTCTTGGGTGACTAATTTTTGATTTTCTGCCGAAGCAAAATCGCGCACGCGCTTGAGCAGGCGAATTGCAATTCGCGGGGTGCCGCGCGATCTTTTGGCGATTTCTGCGGCGGCGTTTTTATCGATTTCAATTTCTAAAATTTTTGCATCGCGCAAAACAATTTGCTGAAGCTCAGAATCGCTGTAAAAATTAATTCTAAGCGGAATTCCGAAGCGATCTTTGAGTGGATTTGCGATCAAGCCAATGCGAGTTGTTGCGCCAATTAAAGTAAATTTCGGCAGATCAATTTTTATCGCCCGTGCTGATGGGCCTTCGCCAATAATGATGTCGAGCTTAAAATCTTCCATCGCGGAATAGAGAACTTCTTCAACATTTTTATTAATGCGGTGAATCTCGTCGATGAAAAAAATATCTCCTTCTTGCAAGTTGGTGAGAAGAGCTGCGAGATCTCCAGATTTTGAAATTACTGGCCCTGCCGTTCCTTTAAATCCAACTCCCATTTCATGCGCAACAATTTGTGCGAGCGTTGTTTTGCCAAGGCCAGGAGGGCCGTAAAACAAAACGTGATCTAAGACATCGCCACGATTTTTTGCGGCACGAATAAAGATTTCTAAATTTTCTTTGAGCTTTTCTTGACCTAAAAAATCACGCAAAAAACTTGGGCGCAAAATATTCTCGTTGCGCTCTTCTTCTAGTTTGATGGGGGCAAGATTTTCGTTCATTAGAATTTGTTTTTACTTAATTCACGTAAAGACGAAGTGATTAAATTTTCTAAAGTAATTTTTGAATTTTCTTCGAGAAGAAAGTTGATCACCTGCAAAATATTGTGTTTTTTATATCCAAGATTTTCTAGGGCAGAAAGAGCGTCGGAAGCAATTTGATTATCAGGAATTTTTTGTGAATTTAGCGGAGTAGAATATTCAATTCCGAGTTTTTTTGGACTATCTTTTAACTCTGTGGTTAAGCGACTGGCAAGCTTTGGGCCGATGCCAGAAATTTGGGAAAAACTTTTAATATCGGAAGAAATTAAAGCCTTCGCGAGATCTTCGATCGTCAAAGCGCTTAAGATTTTTTGGCCCATTTTCGCACCAACGCCTTGCACTTTTGTTAATTCTAAAAACCAGATTTTTTCTACTTCAGAAAAAAATCCGTAAAGCTCGATGGCGTCTTCTTTAACAAGGGTTTCAATGATTAGAGAAATCTCTTTTTCGCGCGGAAATTGGCGCAAAAATGACGCAGTTTTGTGCGACAAAAAAACTACGTAACCAACGCCAGCAACGTCGATCACGCACTTGTCATCAGAGATTGAATCAATAAAACCGCGTAATTTCCCGATCATAAAATTAATTTAAAAAATGTTCTCCGATGTTGAATGGCGCGTCAGCAAAGAGCTAGTGCATTTTGAAGATGCGCTAAATTTCATGCAAAAACGCGTTGAAGAAATTATTGCCGGAACTTCGCCAGGGTTGATTTGGATCTTGGAGCACCATCCAGTTTACACTGCGGGGGTTAGCGCTCAGGATGCAGATTTGCTGGCCAAAACTGATATTCCAATTTTTAAAACTAACCGCGGCGGGAAATATACTTACCACTGCCCGGGCATGAAAATTATTTACGTAATGCTCGATTTAAAAAAATTCTTCGCGCCCGAGGCGCCAGATGTGGCGAGGTTTGTCGAGTTTTTAGAAAACTGGGTAATTAAAATTCTCGCCGATTTTGGC
>CAIQBQ010000086.1 GCA_903870105.1 uncultured Alphaproteobacteria bacterium
CAGAGCAGGTGAGATTCGTCGCAATCCACAAGAATTTTTGGCGGTCAAAAATAACAACATTCGCAAGGTTATTGCGCGCAGACTTCTCGAATCAAAACAGAATGTTCCACATTTTTACTTATCGTGCGAGTTGAAGATTGACAAGCTTCAAGAGCTTCGCGCCGCTTTGAATGAAGTTGCTTCGCAGGATGAAAAAGGAACGCCTGCTTACAAAGTTTCGGTTAATGATTTGATCATTAAGGCAACCGCAATGGCTTTGAAAAAAGTTCCAGAAGCCAACTCTTCTTGGACTGATGATGCAATTCTTCTCTACAACAATATCGACATCTCAATGGCCGTGGCTATTGATGGCGGATTGATTACCCCAATCATCAAAAATGCCGATCAAAAAACAATTCAAGCGATTTCAAAAGAGTCAAAAGAGCTCGCAAAAAAAGCGCGTGACGGAAAATTGCAGCCAGAAGAGTTCCAGGGCGGATCCTTCTCTATTTCCAATCTCGGAATGTTTGGAATCGATAATTTTGCCGCGATCGTTAATCCGCCGCAAAGTTGTATTCTAGCAGTTGCGCGCGCTGTTGAAAAGCCAGTTGTTGAGCACGGACAAATCAAAATTGCTCACATGATGAATGTCACTTTATCTTCAGATCATCGCTCAGTTGATGGGGCTGTGGGTGCAGAATTTTTAAAAGCACTGCGTCACTACATTGAGCATCCAATTTTAATGGTGATCTAGCTTGCTTTCACCAAAGTCATTTTTATTTTTCACAACCAATACTCATCCCATTTCTAAATACATATGATCAAAACAATCGAGCTAATAGTTGCCATCTTCCTGGTAGTTTTTTCATTTTTCGCCGGCGTAAAATATTCTGACGACATCAGAAGTCATGCGAGCTGGCTATTTGAAAATAAAGGTGAAGAAGAAGTTGAGTTACCAGATCTTTCTGGCGAAGGAGACATCGAAATCACTGCTCCAAATAATGCCGACGTGAGCGACAAAACTATTCCAATTGAACAAATTCAACCGAGCGCTACAGATACAGACAGCACTCCAATGGATTACATTGACACCAATAAACCAAGACCATCTGCGCCAACACAAGCGCAATAGCTAAGATTTTTCTCGGTACCACCACACCACTAAATGAGACGTCACCACCTCTCTATTCCACCACTGTTGATTTTGCTTTTTTTAGCATCCCTCCCAGCCTTCGCCGTAGAATCCAAAACGCAGCGAGAGGCTATAGTTGCGCCACGAGCAAAGAGGTTTTACAAGTCTAGTCGCGCCAGGCAATACCTCTCTTTTGGAGGTAACTACAACTCCGATTATAATTCAAAAGATTACCAAATCATCTCGCGCTATCTTTACCAAAGCGAAAGAGCCATAAACGAAATCAACTTCAAACACGAAGCGAAATATGCCGATAGTGGCAGCGGCAATAAGAGGAGATACGATGTTAAAACATCCGGGCTTTACGACATTGCTCTTTCTAGCAAAGTAATAATCGGTGAGAGCAAAAATTATGGGGTGGTCTACCATCGCACGATTCATGATAAATTTGAAAAATATAGTCACGACACCAGAAACGCTCTAGGCGTTGGGCGCATATTTTTAAATGAGCGCTTGGAATGGGATGTGAGTTTGGGATATCACGATGTGCAGCATTATGGCTCTGAGCCAGATCTAATAACTTCCTGGCGGGCAAATTTTAAAATTAGCGACAAGTTAACATTCGTTCAAAGGGCTTATTTATTCTTTGATCAAAAAAGTACCGACAGCGATTTTAAAACCAGTTTGGTTTATCGAATTGGTGAAAATATGTCGTTTGAGTTGCGTCATAATTTTGAGCGGAGGCGCTACTTAGAGGATGGCGAGACAAATGCCGTTAATCAGGTAAATCGTAGCGTGACGGTGGGTCTGATATTTGACCTAAACTAAATCTGGTGCTGTCGAGTGGAATCGAACCACCGACCTCTTCATTACCAATGAAGTGCTCTACCCCTGAGCTACGACAGCATTTTTATTTGATTCCTACGTGAATCGCCGCAGTTCCAAAGGTTAAATTTTGGTAAGACGCATTTTTAAATCCCGCATTCTCAATCATTTTTTTGAATTCGTCTTGCGGAGGAAATTTGCGAATACTCTCAACCAGATATTGGTAAGAGCTGCGATCTTTCATAACAACTTCACCTATTTTCGGAATTAGTTTGAAAGAGTAAATGTCGTAAATTTTTTGCAGGAAATAATCATTAACTTTTGCGAATTCCAAACAGATAAATTTTCCACCAGGTTTTAAAACGCGATAGGCCTCAGCTAGCCCCCTGTCTATGTTGGTAAAGTTTCTGATCCCAAAGGCGATCGTAAAGAAATCAAAAGTTTCGTCAGCAAAAGAAAGTTGTTCTCCATCGCAGCAAGTAAATTCCAAGTTGGAAAAAAGATTTAAATCAACTGAGCGTTCGCGACCGACATCAAGCATTTCCTGATTAATATCAACGACATTAATTTTTGTTTGTGGAAATTTTTTAGTAATGCGAAAAGCAATATCTCCTGTGCCACCAGCAACATCAATCACTCGCGCCGGATTGCCGCTTATTTCTTCGAGCATCTTATTTTTCCAAATCCGATGAACGCCGCCACTCATCAAGTCATTCATTAAATCATATTTTTTGGCGACATTAGAAAAAATTTCTTTAACAAGATCGGCCTTCTGCTCTCGTTTTACCTGCTTAAATCCAAAATGTGTTTGATCTTCCTTCATGTTAAAAACTTCTGATTTCGATTTCGATTTACCGACAAATTTAATTGCACAGACACCATTTTTTCCAAAAGAAAAAACTAAGATGCTGGTGTCTTGCGACGCGAAAATTCTTGATGCGCAGCTAATCAATCTCACTGATTTTTTGCAAGAAGGCGATATAATGGTTTTTAATGATGTAAAAGTGATTAAGGCAAAATTATCAGCGAAAATTTTGCGAAATTCAGCGCAACTCGAATTCAATTTAGACCAGGAAAATCAAGGTCTCTGGAACGCCTTATGTCGTCCGGCAAAGAAAGTTAAGGCTGGCGATTCTCTTGAAATTGCTTCGGATTTTTTTGCTGAAGTAAAAGAAAAAAATGACGACGGCACAATCAAAATAAAATTTGATTGCGATTCTGACGAGCTATTCATGAAGCTTGAAAAATATGGCTCAGTGCCTCTCCCCCCTTATATCAAGCGCTCCAGTGATGTTGAGTCTGTTGAGGTGCGCAATCCCACAGAATCATCCTTCAATAATCTTAGGGCGAAGGAGAGTGATGTGAAAAATTACCAAACAATTTATGCCGCAAAAGGAATGGCCGCTGCAGCTCCAACTGCCGGTTTACACTTTAATGAAAAAATTTTTGCGATGCTTGCAGAGAAGAAAATCGAGAAAGTTTTTGTAACTCTGAACGTTGGTGCGGGAACGTTTCTACCGGTTCGTACGGATTTTTTAAAAGATCACAAAATGCATAGTGAGTTTTTCTCGCTTTCTGCCAAGGCCGCTGAAGCGATTAATTCCGGCAGGGCGCGCGGTAAAAAAATTGTCGCAGTTGGCACAACTTCGCTACGCGTTTTGGAATCGGCCGCTGATGAAAATGGGTTCTTGAGACCAATGAATATGAATACGCAGATTTTTATTCATCCGCCTTATGCTTTTAAAATTGTCGATATTTTAATGACGAATTTTCATCTACCGAAATCAACGCTCTTTATGTTGATCTGTGCCTTTGTCGGAAAAGAGACTGCATTTAAGATTTACAGCCATGCCATGTCACAGCAATATCGTTTTTATTCTTACGGGGATTCTTCACTGCTTTTCCGTTAGCTCATCAGCTTATTCCAACGAGCAAGAGAATCTTGGGAAGGGTTAAGGTGCTGACTACTCCCCCCTTTTTTTTAGATCAATTCCTGCGCGGAGATAGCAAAGCTAAAGAGTTATCCCCACTGTCAAATCACCATCATCCAGCTTGTTCTCAAAAGAAAATTTAGCAGAAATTCTTTCGGAACTGCATTGCAAATCATCGGCCAAAACTTGCTCTTTGATGTAATCAGCAAAGCTTCTTGAAACTTCAACAATGCGTGGATTTGTTGAGCTTAGATGCAGCTTGATGCGATCAGAAATATTTAAATCCGCATCTTTACGATTTTGTTGAACTGCGCGCACGATGTCTCTGGCAATGCCTTCATCTTCCAAATCTTGTGTAACTTCAATATCGAGTGAGATCAGATAATCATTGGTTGGAAGCGCCATGATCGCAAATTTTTTCTCGTCGTGATTTTTTGCCGTTAGCTTAATTTCAAATTCATCATCGACCAAATTTACGCAGCCATCTTTTGCCAAGGTAATTTCGATTTCTTTGTCAGAAATTTTCTTCCATCCACCAGATTTTGTTGCCGCAGTAATCTCTTTTATTTTTGGTCCATATTTTGCGCCAATTTTTTTGAAATTTACCTGAAGTTTTAACTCGGCTAAATCTGCAATTTCTTCTTTTACCTCAAGTGATTTTACGTTGATTTCCTCGGCGATAATTTCTTTGAAAGGCAAAATTCTTGCTGAGTTTTTTCCGATAATCGTGAGTGATTTTAACGGCAATCTCACGCGCAAATTTTTATTGTCGCGAATTGACAGGGCCGTGGAACATATGGCGCGGACAAGATCCATGTCGGCAACCAAATTCACCTCGTCTGATAAAAAAGAAACATCAGGAAAATCTTGAAGATGAACAGAGGCTTTGCGATCAATCATGCTAATTCCCCGATTATAGAAACTTCTTCGCCGGCCTTGGTGAGAATATTTTTTACTTCCTCAGCGTGATTTTTTTCGACGACTAAAACCATGCCAATTCCGCAATTGAAAGTGCGATACATTTCTTCGTCGGTGACTTTGCCAAGCAGTTGCAATTTATTAAAAATTTCTGGGCGTTCCCAAGATTTGAAATTAATTTTTGGTGTAACATTTTTACTCAAAACTCTAGGGAGATTTTCTGTTAAGCCGCCGCCAGTAATGTGCGAAAGGGCTTTTACTTTTTTGCTGCGGATCGCTTCGAGACAAGATTTTACGT
The DNA here is from genome assembly GCA_903870105.1 of uncultured Alphaproteobacteria bacterium. Classification (GTDB taxonomy): domain Bacteria; phylum Pseudomonadota; class Alphaproteobacteria; order Rickettsiales; family UBA1997; genus UBA2645. The sequence continues at coordinate 5,084 of CAIQBQ010000086.1, forward strand.
AGATTTTTGTAGGTGTAAGAAGCTCCTCACCCATCTCGGTAAGTTTGATCGAGTTTTGCTGCAAAATGTAGCGAGCCAAAGAATAGCCATTAGAGTGCAGGCCGCTTGAAGACAATCCTAGCAAGACATCTCCCGCATTTGTTTCTCTTGGTAAAATTTCTTCACGCTCGACAGCGCCTACGGCAAAGCCAGCTAAATCATAATCTCCGCCGGAATACATTCCGGGCATTTCTGCAGTTTCGCCGCCGATCAAAGCGCAGCCAGCTAGTTTGCAACCATCGGCTATTCCCTTGATTACTTGGGTTGCGACTTCAACTTCGAGCTTTGAACAAGCGAAGTAATCTAAAAAGAAAAGAGGCTCAGCGCCCTGAACGACAAGGTCATTTACCGACATCGCAACTAAATCAATTCCGATCGTATCATGCTTACCAACCTCGATTGCAACTTTGAGTTTCGTGCCTACACCGTCAGTTGAAGAAACCAAAACTGGATCACGAAAATTACATTTTTTGAGATCAAAAAGAGCGCCAAATCCGCCGAGATCAGAATCTGCACCAAGACGTTTTGTTGCTTTAGCAAAAGGCTTGATGCGATTAATTAATTCATTTCCAGCGTCGATGTCGACTCCGGCCTGTTTGTAATTCAGAGACATTTTTATTTATGATTTATGATTTAGAAAATAGGGCATCTAACATCGAATAAGTACAAAATCATAAATCTTAAATCTTAAATTCCAGATTCATGTCGCGAATTCTTATTTTGCTGATTTATTTTTCAGCGATCTCTCTCTCTTCCAATGCCGCAGAATCTGACACTTATTTTGTTTCTGGAGTTTCGGTTAATATTACAGCTAAATCTTCAGCCGCCGCAAAGACTGTTGCTCATGCAACTGCAAGGCGAGATGCATTTTCGATTCTAATCGCTCGTCTAGAGATGAAGGTAAATATTGTTGATGGCATTACTGATGACGAGATTTCTGACATGGTGCGCTCGGAGCAAATCGAAAATGAAAAAATTGCCGGCAGCAATTATTCCGCCACTTTCAATATCATGTTCGCCAAGGATTTTGTTGAACATGTTTTAGCGCAGAAAAATTCTCCACCCGTTCAGGTAAAAACATCGGAAGAGTCTTACTTAATAATTCCGGTAAAGATGAAAAAATATCAGTCATTATTATGGGACGAGGAAAGTGATTGGAAGGCCGCGATCTCGAAGGTTATTGGTAAAAAATCTCTGACTAATTTCGTTATTCCTGATTCAGATATTGGTAATATCGCTACTCTTAATAGCGGAAGCATCGCCTCTCTTGATTACGCGACTTTAGAGCCAATGCTTATGCGTTACAAAGCTAGTGCAGCTTACGCTCTGATTTTTTCTTACGACGAGATTGAAAATAAAGTAATCGTTGATGTTTTGCGCGTAGGCAAGTTGCAGAAAAAACAGGTTAAGCTCAGCTTTGTTAATGTGGATCGTCTTATCTACGAAGTGTTGATGACGAAAGTTGCAGACAAAACCATCAATTATTTATCAAGCTCGCAAAAATCTTCGAATCAAAGTGTAGATCCAGATCTTACGCGGATTAAAATTTACATCAGCAAGCTAAGCAATTGGCTGATGATTAAGAATAAAATTGAAAGCAGTAATTTGGTTAATCGACTTAACCTTGAATCAATCTCGCGCGATCAGATTGTGGTTACGGTTAGTTATGTTGGTTCTGGCGATATTCGAGAAGCCTTTGCCAAGCAAGGCATCTACTTAAATCTTCAGGCGGATAATTCTTTTACACTCAATGCAAACTAGAGAAAAATATATTATTGGCGCTTTGGTTTTAACGGTCTTTTGTGGCTTGATTTATCTAATCAAATCTGCGCTTACACCCTTTATTTTCTCGCTGGTAGTCGCTTACTTTCTTAATCCTTTGGTCGATTACTTATCCAATAAATGCAAGCTTGCACGCCTTACTGCTACCGCACTTATTCTTGGTTTATTTCTTTCGATTTTTATTGGTGCCAGCGCGATTTTGTTGCCGATAATTTATGCTCAAACTGCCGAGCTAATCGATGCCTTGCCGAAATATTTGCAAGTTATCACGCAAAATTTTTATCCACAAATTGTATCCCTACTTAATGGTTTTGGAATAAGCCTCGATAGTGACTTTGCTCATTTGGTTAGTGGAGAAAAATTCAGCTCTTATTTTCTTGGCTTATCTCAAGATTTTTTTAGCAGAGCGCTGAGTTCTTCGGCTACTTTTATTAATATTTTGTCACTGATTTTTATCATGCCGATCTTGGTTTTTTACCTACTAAAAGATTGGAATCTTCTGATGCAGAAGATTTATGAATTATTGCCCAAAAACATCGCGAAAACAACAAAAGAAATTGCAAAAGAGATCGATAAAACTTTGGCTGGATATGTTCGCGGGCAGTTCCATGTGTGTCTGATTCTCGCAGCATTTTATTCGATTTCGTTAAGTTTAGCTGGTCTAAATTTTGGTTTTCTAATCGGATTCTTAACCGGCATGTTTGCCTTCATTCCTTATATCGGAATGATCTTTGGTACTAGTGCCGCAATCATTCTTGCCCTCTTTCAATGGGGATTTGATTTTACAAATCTCTCTCTAGTTGCGATAATTTTTCTTGTTGCACAATTGATTGAATCAAATTTTCTCACGCCAAAATTAATCGGGAATAAAATCGGCTTACATCCGGTTTGGATAATTTTTGGACTATTTGTATTTGGTGTTTTGTTCGGCTTTGTTGGGGTCTTGCTTGCAGTGCCTCTTACCGCGATATGTGGCGTGATCATTAAATATTTTGTGCTGCAATATAAAAAGAAATTCGCGCTTTAAATGAACAAAAAAATATTCACTTTGGATGATTTTATTGGCGAGAAAGCTGATAGAATAATTAATCCAAAATTAAAAATTTCTGATTTTTCTGAAATCAAAATTTCAGCGATTGATCCTAGAATGCGTAAGGAAATAGAAGGTCGGATAAAAAATATCAGACATAATTTAAGCAAATTAAAACAACTCTAAATATGGTAAAAAATCTTGAGCAAGTCATCGAAAATTATTTTGAAAAAAGAGCAGAAATTAATCTGCAAACCAAGGGCGAAGTACGTGATGCGGTCAATGAGACCATGTCTTTGCTTGATTCTGGAAAAATTAGAATCTGTGAAAATAACGGCGAGTCTTGGCGAGTAAATCAATGGATGAAAAAAGCGATCCTGCTTTCATTCCGTCTTAATGATAACTCTTTGGTAAGCGGTGGTTATTTCGACAAAGTTCCGCTGAAATTTGCTAATTGGAACGAAGAAGATTTTCGTCGAGCTGGCTTTCGCGCCTTGCCCGGAGCGGTTGTGCGCTATTCGGCCTTCATTGAAAAAAATGTCGTGCTGATGCCTTCGTTTGTAAATCTTGGCGCTTACGTTGCAGAAGGAACGATGGTTGACACTTGGGCTACCGTGGGTTCTTGCGCGCAGATCGGGAAAAATTGCCACATCTCCGGGGGCGCTGGAATCGGCGGAGTTCTTGAGCCGCTACAAGCAAATCCAGTAATTATTGAAGATAACTGCTTCATCGGTGCGCGCTCAGAAATTGCCGAAGGTGTAATAGTTGAAAAAGGCGCAGTAATTTCGATGGGAGTTTATATAGGGGCTTCGACAAAAATTATTGATCGCGAAAGCGGAGAAATTTTTTATGGACGCGTTCCTGCCTACTCTGTCGTGGTTCCAGGAAATATTCAAACCAAGAACAATCTTTCACTTTACGCTGCGATAATCGTCAAAAAAGTTGACGAAAAAACTCGTTCAAAAACTTCAATTAATGAGTTGTTAAGAGATTAATTTGATGCAGTTCGACGCAAAATTTTTTACCATCCTTGTTTTTGTCGTCATCAATTTCTTTATTCTTTTTGTTGTTAAGACACGCACCACTCTTGTTATCAGCATCATCATCACGCATCTAATTGCGATCTTATTTTTCAGTTTATCGATCGTAAATTACGACGCTTTTAAAGAAATTACCCTGTCTTTAATTCTTTATTCGATGGTGATTTTATTTTTGATTTCCAACTACGGAACGATTGCCGTTAATGACGAAGACAGTGGCAAATCAAGGCGTCACATTTTTTTTAACGGAATGATTTGTGCAATTGCTGCCGCAGTTTTTTTGCTACTAATTAACGTGGTAAAGAATGTTGGCGATTCACATAAGTCGTCAGTGTCTATGCAAGAGCAGGGGGCTAAAATTTCTGATTATAGTTCAATGAAAAAAGCACGGATGCGCGATAAGTTGCTGGATAATTTTTTACTCAAGCGCTCCTCGGATGTAATTCTAATCATAGTTGCTGCGAGCACGACATTACTGCTTTTATCAAGGAAAGAAAAATGAGCATTTACCAAATTATTCGTCCATTAATTTTTAAAATTGATCCAGAGATTGCGCATAATTTAGCGATCAATTTTCTAAAATTTTGTCCAAAAACTGCGACGCTTTTTTCAGTTAAGCGCGATTACGAGAATCTTCGAACCAATCTTTGGGATCTTGATTTTGCTAGTCCAATCGGAATGGCCGCAGGCTTTGATAAAAATGCCGAAGTTGCTGCGACATTAGAAAAATTTGGTTTTGGATTTATTGAATGCGGAACAGTTACTCCGCTTGCGCAAATTGGAAATGAGCATCCAAGAATTTTTCGTCTCGCCGAGGATCGGGCAATCATCAATCGCTTAGGATTTAATAATTTAGGTGCAGAAGTTTTTGAGCAAAATTTACCGAAAATTTCGGTGCCACTCGGCATTAATATTGGCAAGAACAAAGATACCAAAGAAGCTCTCTACGACTATCTGCCTCTTCTGGAAAGATTTTACCAAAAAGCTTCTTATGTCGCGGTGAATATTTCCTCGCCAAACACCAAAAATTTACGTGATTTACAGAATGAAGATCAGCTCGACTTATTTCTGAGTGAGATCGTAAAAAAGAAAAATGAGCTAAAAAATTTACATAAAAAAAATACACCTATATTGCTTAAAGTCGCTCCAGATCTCAGTGAATATGAACAAGAAAAAATCGCCGCAACCGTCATTAAAAATAAAATCGACGGTATAATTGTGAGCAACACTACGATTGATCGCGACTTGAATTTAAAAAGTAAAAGTTCCATAGAAAATGGCGGATTAAGCGGCGCGCCACTATTTAAAAAATCCAACGAAACTCTAAAAAATTTCTACAAATTCACTGAGGGAAAGATTCCTCTAATTGGAGTTGGTGGAATTTCTTCCGCCGCTGATGCTTACGAAAAAATCAAATGCGGCGCTTCGCTTGTTCAAATCTATTCCGCTTTTATTTACCAAGGATTTGGACTGGTCGAAAAAATTAAGAAAGAGTTAAGTAAAAATATTTCTGCCGATGGTTTTAAAAATATTTCTGAAGCAATTGGGTCGAATTTTGAAGTGAACACTAGGCTTTAAAAAGAAGTGACAGACATTAGGGCGAGCCCAGGGTTGATCTGCTAGAAATTTGACATTGAAAAGCTGGTGGCTATGGTGCCCGCCTCGTTGCTACATCCGTAGACCTAGCTGCACAAATCAATAAATAAAAAACATGACAAACTTAGCAAAGTTTAGAGACCTCGGCCTTTCCGAGATGATGCTTAACTCTCTTCACAAAAAAGGTTTTGAAGAGCCTACTCCGATTCAAGCCAGAACCATCCCATTCCTACTTGAAAATAAAAAAGATCTGATTGGTAAAGCGCAGACTGGAACCGGCAAAACCGCCGCCTTTGGGATTCCGATTATTGAAAATATCGTTCCTGATTCAAAGAAAGTTCAGGCGATTATTTTGGTTCCGACGCGTGAATTAGCGATTCAAGTTACTGAGGAATTAAGTTCATTTGCCGAAGAGCAAAAGACTCGCATTATTGCAGTTTACGGCGGTCAACCGATTGAGCGTCAAATCTCACGTTTGCAACGTGGAGTAGATATTGTTGTTGGTACGCCAGGAAGAATTATTGATCACTTGCAGCGCCGCACCCTCGACCTTTCTCACGTAAAATATGTCGTCCTTGATGAGGCCGATGAAATGTTAAACATGGGCTTTGTTGATGACATCGAATCGATTCTCAAAGCAGCGCCTAAGCAACGTCGTACGGTTTTATTCTCAGCAACAATGCCTGCTCACATTGAGCGTCTTGCAAAGAATTATATGGTTGATTATGAATTGATCGCAGTCGCTGTAGATCAATCTAGTCGCGACAATATTCAGCAAATTTACTTCGAAGTTTCTCAGTCAGATAAATTCGAATCACTTTTCAGAATCATAGATGTTGAAGAAAGTTTTTACGGCATGGTTTTTTGTCGCACTAAAGTTGATGCCGATGAAATTGCGCACAAATTAGCTAATCGTGGATGCAGAGCTGAAGCGATTCATGGCGATCTTTCACAAGGTCAGCGTGAAAAAGTTTTGCAAAAATTCCGTGATCGCCGCATCACTGCTTTAGTTGCAACCGACGTTGCAGCTCGTGGTATCGACATTGGTGATTTGACCCACGTTATTAATTATTCTTTGCCACAAGATCCTGAAAGTTATGTTCATCGTATCGGTCGTACAGGTAGAGCTGGCAAGAGTGGAATCGCAGTTACTTTAATAACACCTTCTGAATACAGAAAGTTGGTAGCTATTCAAAGAATCTCTAACACAAAAATTACTAAACAAAAAATTCCTGGAGTTTCGGAAGTGATCGATAGCAAGAAAGCCCGCATCAAAAGTGCGCTTTCTGAAATCATCGCTACGGAGAATTTTTCTGATCTTGAGCAAATCGCTGAAGAAATTTTGGTAGAAACCCCAGATGCTAAAATAGCACTTGCCGCTTTGCTTAAAATGGCTTTCAAAGACGAATTAACCGAAAGCAATTACAGCGAAATTCTTGAAGCTTCTGCAAGCAGAAAGAAGGATTTTAATTCTGATGATCGCGGCAACAGAGATCGCGGCGAAAGAAGAGGTAATGATCGCGGTGACAGAGGCGACCGCGGCAATCGTGGAGAACGCAGAGATTATGGAGATAGAAATGATCGCGGCGATAGAGGTGGAGATCGAGGTGAGCGCAAAGGAAGTGCCCGTCTCTTCATTGCAAAAGGTCGCAATGACGCGATGGACCCAAGAAAGTTGGTAGATTTTATCCAAAAAGAAACGGGGGTCGATCAGCGTCGCATCGACGATGTCAAAATATTTGACACCTTCTCATTTTTTGCAGTGCCATCAGATGACGCAGACAGAGTTTTGAGTGCATTCCAACAATCTGGTGGAAATAGATCTTTGGTATCAAGAGCGAAAGACAAGCAATAAATTTACGCCACCACGTATTTTATTTGCCGAGCGTCGACATTAACGCTTTAAATACTAGTCCATTAACAGCTGCTAGAAATGCAGCTCCAAACTTAATTATTGCAAATGCAAAAATCGTAATCACCGCGATTAGAACGGTATATTTTACGATGTTCTCAATGATCATCTTTTTGATCATTTCAGTTTGATCTGTTTGTGCGGCTTTATTACGAGATGCCTTTTTAGCGTCCTCTAACTCCTCCTCTTCGCTCATCTCTTCTTCTGGAGTCTCATCTTTATTTTCTTGATCATCCGTATCAGATTTAGATTCTTCTGACTTCTTTTTTGTCGAAGCTTTTATTTCAACTTTTTTGTTTTTGGATTTTTCAACGATTTGTTTTTTCATGAAAGTAGAAAATAGATCCTGAGACTTTCCTTGGCTTTTTTCTTTTTCTGACATTTTAAAAAATTGTGTTTGAGACCTTCCTAATTCAATCATTTATTGCGCTAATTTTCGCAACTATTTCCTGCTCACTGCTTGGAGTTTTTGTGGCTTGGCAAAAAATTTCTTATTTTGGCGATGCTTTGTCGCACTCTATTTTGCTTGGCTTGGCACTGGGTGCTTTATTGGGAGTTAATCCAATTTTGGCGTTAATAATTTTCGCTGTTATTTTTGCTATTTTGATTTTTTTCACTGCTTGGAATGGCTATTCTAACAGAGATTCGGCAGTAATGATTGTGTCATACTTTTGCATTGCGCTGGCAATGATTTTAAATGACTTATGGATTAAAAATTTTGATTTTTCTTCTTACATTTTTGGTGATGTTTTGGCTGCTGGATTATCTGAGATAATAGTGCTTTCAGTTATTACTGTGATTACAGTTTTTTACGTAATTTTTGGAATGAGAAAAATTTTATTACTAAATCTCAACGAAGATTTGGCGCAAATTTCTGGGATCAAAACTAAATTATGGAATTTATCTTTTTTGATTCTTCTTGCTGTTGCAATTGCTTTAACAACTCGCGTCGTTGGTATTTTTTTGACCACGGCTCTCCTGGTTTTACCGGCGGCAATCGCGCGAATTTTTGCTAAATCTGCTACGCAGATGATGGTCATTTCAGCCTTGATTGGCGTAGTTGTGGCGTCCTTATCTTTTGCATTATCAGGAAGTTACAACTTAACTGTTGGTCCAGTAATAATCGCAATTTTTTGTGTGGGTTTTTTTGCCGCTAGAGCCCTTCGATTTCTTCGTGGATAATTTGTTTTAATCTTTCTGGATCTCTTAAATGTGGAGCGTGACCACAATTTTTAAAAATTTCTAAACGCAAATTTTTAATGCGTTCACGAAAATATTCTGCTTGCGAACTGTGAACAATCATATCTCCAGCGCCATGAAAATAAAGGGTGCGAGGCATATTCTTAAAATCTACGTTGAAGCAGGAAAATTTTTCTAGCTCTTTCAGCCAATTCTTCATCTGTTCAAAATTTTTTTCACCAACATCAAGAGATCGAGCAATTTCTCGGGCATTTTGATCATTCATCGCGGTAAGAATTGCGAATTGCTTTAGAGCTTGAGTTGGCGCTGCAGAAAAATTCTGATAAAATTCCTCAAATGCTGATTTGGCCATTCCGGCCTGAATGCGCGAATCTTTGACCATTTGAAATGGTGGCGCGAGAAGAATAAGTAATTTTGGTTGTAAAATTTTTCTCTCGATTAAACGAATTGCGAGCTGTCCGCCAAGGCTCCAGCCAACTAAAATATCGGGATTTAATTTTTGTGATTTGATCTTGGTAAAAAATTCTTCGACACCACTTAAGCTCAAATAGTCGAAAGATGAGACAAAAAAAGACTCGCTGAAAACTTGTTCCAACGAGTCGAATTTTTGTCCCCAGCCTGAAAGGCAGAGAATTTTCTTAGAAAGTGAAGTCGCCAAATTTGTTTTTGAATTTTGTCATTCTTTCGTTGTTGGCATTTACGAAGCCAGTTGCTTTGTCCTGCCAAGCTGGATGATTTTTTGGATCAACGTCAAGCCTAAGAGTATCTCCTTCTTTGCCCCAAGTTGTGAGTATTTCGAACTTGGTTCCGTCTGTCATTATTACGTTAACCACATGTTGCTCTGGATGAGCACCAAAGACGTAAGCCTTTTTTGTGCCGGTCTCTTTTTTGACTGTTTTTGCTTCTGACATTTGTTGTGAAGAATTGATTGTGCTAATTGGTTGTCCGTGGTTGGTAATAAAGGGCGCGGTAACCTATGAACCTAAGTTTTGTTGTCAAAGAGTTATTCTTGCTTGGGGGATTATTACTTGACAATGGGTGGGTCGCCCCAAACAATTCCTGTCCGTTTTATTATTTAATTAGGTTGTTATTAACTTCGATTCCAAAGCTGCAAATCAAGTCCAGATGAAAGGAACTCATTTTCTAAAAAAGAAATTATTAGTGATCGGTGCCAAGTTAGCATTGTTTTTAATCAATGCAGTAACCGCTATTTACCGAATCCTATTTGCCAAAAGGACCATTCTTTTTGTTACCAAGCAAAAGATCCGCAGCCTCACATTTGGTCCGATCTCGCAGGCTTGCATCCTATTGTTTGTTATTTGGGTTGTTGACCTTTTTATGCAGTCTTTGCGTTACGACCAGGTTGTTAATGCCAAATCTGATGAAATTGACGAGTTGCGCTCGGTCAGCGCTTACTTCAAAGAGGAATTTGAAAACGCGAATGAGAAGTTGCAAAAGGTTAGTGAGTATTTGGTTATTCTCAGCGGCTCTAGTCAGAACGCTAAAGCAATAGAAGAGGATAACGTTCGACCAAAGAATTTTAAAGAAGATGATCTTTCTAGAAAGGATAAAAATACGCTGAACGAAATCAGAAATGCCAAGAAGCAATTTTCTACAATTCATTCGATTGCTGAAGAGCGCATAAAGAAGCTAGAAAGCGTCATTACTATTGCGGGATTAAATATTAAAAGAGCAGCTCCAAAAAAAACCAATCCAATAAAAGAAATCTCTCTTAACGATAAGAAAGATTTGGTTCGAGGGCGCGGAGGGCCTCTAGATGGAGGGTCTTCGATTGACGATGCTTTGGTGTCGACTCAACTTTCAGATGAAGATTTTATTGAAAGTCGTTTGGAAAAAGCTGCATTCATCAGTGAAATTGACCGCTTAATGGTATTGGAAAAATTAGTTAGTGCCATTCCACTTTCTCGCCCAATGAAGAATTACTACGTTTCAAGCGGTTTTGGCAAAAGAGCAGATCCTATTACCGGTAGAAAGGCGATGCATCAGGGGTTGGATTTCGTTGGCGTAACTCATGAAAAAATTATCAGCCCATCGCGCGGAAAAGTTGTGTTGGCCGGAAAGTTTAGCGATTACGGCAACGCAGTAGTAATTGATCATGGATACGGTATTACAACTCGTTACGGACATCTTTTTGCGGTGACTGTGAAGCCGGGAGATATCGTTAAAAAAGGGGATGTGATCGCTATGCAAGGTAGCACGGGTCGAAGTACTGGACCGCATTTGCATTATGAAGTTCGTTATAAAAACACTCCTCTTAATCCAAGAAAATTTCTTGAAGCGGGCGATTCTTTGTCCAGCAAAAAAACAGTAAATTATGCCGATAGCTAGTCTTAAATCAAAATTAACCGCATTAGCGCAGGGCGATACAAGTAGCGAAAATTCAATTGTCAGAAGGCTAGGCATGATGAATTCAGGCTTTAAAACAACACCAGCAATAATTGCTCGCGATCTCAGCGTTGAGGGAAATCTAACCAGCTCCGGAATGATTGAAGTCGAGGGAAATATCAAGGGCTCAATCCAGGGTAATGCAGTAATTTTGCGCGAAGAGTGTTTTGTTGAAGGTGTAATCACTGCTGAATCACTCAGCATTCGGGGCAGATTTGAGGGTTCAATAAAAGCCAAGAATTTAAGCATTTCAAATAAAGCGCAAGTTCGCGGTGACATTGAATATGAATCGCTCTTGGTCGAAGACGGAGCGTGCATCGACGGCAAGTTTAAGCGCCTCTCAAATTCTCAAGCTGCTAATAATTAGTTCTTCTAGCCAAATTTTTGTATCTACCTTCCAAGGTTTTTTCGGTGATGTGGTAAGAATTTTTCTCGTTAGAAAAATAAGCAAACAGATTCTCTAATCCTAGTTTTATAGCTGAAATTAAATTCTGAATTTCCTCTGAGTTTTTACTAATATTTTGAATCTCTCCCTCTTTTGAGTAAGATAATTTCCAGTAGTTCAAAGAAGCGATCTTATATTCGTGAGCAATTGCCAATGCTGCGAGAGTTAGTTGGGGCTCAATTCCAGAAATAACATCTTTTTTGCTTGGTGACTGACCAGTTTTGTAATCAAAAATTTGCGCATGTTTTTGTGAATCAAAAATTACTCGGTCAATTTTTCCATTAATCACAACTTCGCCGATTTCTATTTTTATTGGTTTTTCGACTGCATTTTTTTCATCAAAAAATTTTGAATTCTCTCTAACGAAATCAGAAAAAATTTTCTCAAATTTTGGCCACCAAATTAGTTTTGCCTCTTGTGAAAGAAAATATTTTTCAAAAATTTCTTCAAAATTTTTTGTCTGATCATTTTTTACAAATTCCTCTAAAGCCTTGTGAATAAAGCTCCCAAATTCGGCGTAGCTAGGTTCGAAGTCAATTTTTTGTAACTCACGAAGTTGAAGAATTTTTTTGGCGTAAACTGCGTAGGGATCAGAAATTAATTCGGCAATTTCAGTGAGTGAGAATCTTTTTGGTAGCGAGTGATGTGCATCTGTAACTTTCTGCGCTATGCCTTCCGGAGTATTTTTTGAGGGGGTTTTTTTTGATTTTTCAAAATTATTTACCCCAGATTTTTGACAGAGAGTTTTAAATTTAAGTAAAAATGGCGATTCAATTAAAGCCACACCGCCCCTAGTTCGCGAACGTATTAAAACGACAGATTTATTTGATAGGTAGTTACAAAAATCCTGCGCATTTTGTCCAATTTTTTTGAGTGCGTGGTCAATCCCTAAATCTTTTTTGATTTTTTTGCCAAGCCAGTTTTCACTTTCAATTTCTGGAAAATCTCCTTCGTTAAGTGAGGCAACAATCATTAAGTCAAAATTAAGTAAACGCGCCTCAATCGTAGACAAAATCTGTATTTGCGCAGCTGCATCCGATTTTTCAAAATAACTAATTTGACCAAGCAACATCTTAAATTCCGACGCTGAATTAGCCGAGTAATTTAGTGCATCGAGCTTGGTAAAAAATTCACGAATCTCCTTTTGCGCTGATTCTTTTTCGAGTAATTTATCCCAAGTTTTTTCACTCAAATTTTCTGCCGCCTTTAACAAAGGGGCGTCTAATTTTTTTAGAAATTCTAAGAAGAATTTTTCTAATTCTGATTCAGATTCTAACTTTTTTAGAATGCCTTCCAAGCCAGATTTAGCGCGATCTTGACGTAGAATTTTAATTTCGAATTCAGCAAGAATTTCCTGCTTTTGCGAAGAAAAGCAGAGAGAATTTTTGAGAAGGGCGAGTAGGGTAGAGGAGTTAAAGTTCGACTCCTTCAATTCTAAAATCAGCAGTAAAAAATTGATTAATTGCGAATCAAAAATGTCGAGATTTCTGGCGTCGTTAAATGGAATAGATTGGCGCTTAAGTTCAAGTCGAACTAGCTTGGCGAGGCTTTTGTTATTCGTAACTAAGGCAGATTTTTTTTGTTCAGACAAAATTTCTACAATAATTTTTGCCTCTTCAATTTCATTTTTTGTTTCGATTATTTGAAAATTTTCAGCATCAAAATTCAGAATAGTTTGTTGCCATTTGAGTGTTTTTTCACTCGGTAACATCAAAGTCGAAAGCATGTTTTGTCTAGCTTCTTCACTGATTTTAAAATTTTCGTTTCTCAAATCTTTTGGTGCGTTTCCTAAAAATTTAATAAGCTGATTTAGTAAAAATTGCGGGTGATTTTCTTTGCTAAAATCACCTAACTGAGCTGCTTGCAAAACAACAAATCCATTTTCTTGCTGTGAAATTGCCTTAATTAAATTTCTACTTGCGATTACGCTACCAGTGGATCCAGCGATGATTAGTGGCGAGGTTAATTTTTTTCTCTCAAGACATTTAGTAAATTGCTGAATCAAAAAATTTTGCTGCGCGGCGGCGAATAAAATATTTTGTTTGAGTAAAGAATTTTTGATCTGAGCGTAAAAATTCTTGATGAATTCCAGGGTTATTTGGCGGTGTTGCGAGAGGTTAGAATCGTCAATCTCGTAAATTTTTTTAGCGTCAATTTCTTCGCGTTCAATTTCTTCAAACAGATCTTTGAGATGTAGAGCGATTTTAAATGAATGCTCAAAACTCATTTCACCAAAAACTTGCTGCTTCTGAATTTCATTGGTCAAAAATAGCAATTGATCAATCCCGTCTAAAACCTTAATTTTCAAGATCTCGTCGATAATTTCTTGCTGTTGAAAATCAGAAAAATCTTCGTAAGAAATATCGGAAATCGCTTTGATTTTTGGTAAAAAACCTGAGAAATTTTTTTGAGCAAAAACTTGTTGTAGTTCGCGACAAGAGCGTCGACTTGGTAAAAGAATTTTTACTTTCTCTAGTCTTTCACCAAAAGCATTTTCCAGCCAGAAAGCTAGAGTCTCTAGAAAATTGTAATTTGCTGGGATATTGAAAATGTTGGGCATACTTCCTCGATAATTCTAACTAACTTTAGTAATGAAAGTAATTATTCTTGGCGCTGGCGTCATTGGCGTTGTAAGCGCCTATTTCCTTGCTCGTGCCGGTCACGAAGTAATTGTAATTGAAAAGAATTCTTCTGCTGGAGAGGGCTGTTCTTACGCTAATGGTGGGCAGCTGAGCTATTCTCACATTGAAACCTGGGCAACAAAAACTTCGCTCTTTTCAATGTTGAAAGCGGCTTTTTTACCAAACTCATTTTTAACAATTTCTGATTGTGCGAGCAAAGAATTCTGGAGTTTTGCAACGGAGTTTTACAAAAACTCTTCTGTACAAAAATCGCAGGAAAATAGCCAAAAATTATTTGCGCTCACTTCTTACAGTAGAGAAATTTTAAAGCAGATTATTAACGAAGAAGAAAATCTCTCTTTTGATTATAAAAATAACGGAATTTTACATTTTTTTCGCGATGCAAAAAAGTTGGAGACGGCCGTAAAAGGCGTAGAGAATTACAGCTCGCTTGGATGCAGAACTCAAATTTTGAGCGCCGAAGAATGTTTAAAAAAAGAGCCGTCTTTAATTAAACTTTTTGACGAAAAAAAATTAGCTGGTGGGATTTTTTATGAAGACGATGCGAGTGGCAATAGCGCTCTTTTTACCAAAGCTTTAACAAAAATTTGTCAGGAAAAATATGGCGTCATTTTTGAGTGGGGCACTGACGTTAAAAATATTTTAACTAACTATAAAAAGATTACCGGCATTAATACGAGCAAAGGAGTCTGTGTTGCTGACAAATATGTCTACGCGCTTGGAGCCTTCAGTACCAAGCTTTTAAGTGGCATTAAAGTTGAAACAAAAATTTATCCAATTAAGGGTCACAGTCTCTCAATGTCTTGTGATGAAGAATTTGTCGCGCCGAAATTGGCTCTGACTGATTCAGAAAATAAAGTGGTTTATTCTCGCATCGGCAATGTTTTTAGAATGGCTGGAACTGTTGATTTTTGTGGACTTAAGAGCGCTAAAAATAAAGGACAAATCTCCTTTTTGAAAAAAGTTTTGAAGGCATCTTTTTCTGATTTTGGTAATTTTAATCGTCTTGAAGAGTGGTGTGGATTTCGTCCGTTTCGTCCGAATTCAATTCCGTTAATTTGCGAAGTAAAGAAATACGGAAATCTTTTTTTGAATACCGGACACGGCTCGCTCGGATGGACAATGTCTGCTGGATCGGGAAAAATTTTAGCTGATTTAGTGTCTGACGCGAAAGAGAAAAAATTCGGTTTTTTAAATGAAGAACTCAGGTAAATAAAGAGTCGAAGTCAATTTTGAGCACTGTGCTCAAAATCTTTTTCTAAACAGAATCGCTCGCTCGGTCTAGGTTTTTAGATCGATTGTTACTGTAATTCCGTGCTGCATTTATTTAAAGTGCGCGATGCTCTAGTAATTGGATTTGTGAGATAAAAATCGAAATTTTTTGCTGCAATTTTTTCGTTAGAAAAATTTTCATTTGCTTCCAAAGATTTAACCCAAGTTGTTTTTAGAAGTTCTGCAAAATTGGGTTTGATGCCGAGATCGAAGCCAAATTCTTGCGCCAATTCTGTAAAAATTTCCCAATCTTCTTTTGCTTCGCCGGGTGCAAAAACCGCGCGGACAGTGGTTTGGGCACGACCCTCAAGATTAATGTAAGTGGCATCTTTTTCGCTGTAAGCCGCCGTTGGTAGAATTACGCTGGCTACGTGCGCGCCTCGATCGCCATGGGTTCCAAGGTAAATTACAAAAGAATCTTTTAATTTTTCGAAATCGATTTCGTCGTCAACGGCGTGAAGAATTACAATTTTAATTTCTTTGCTCGCGCATTTTTTTAAAATTTCTTCGACATTAGAAGAGCCAACGAAGCCAGTAGACAAGCCATTTAGCAAGCCAGTTGATTTAGAAAGAAAATTAAATCCGTTCCAATCTTTGCGAATCATCCCAGATTTTTCGGCGATCTTTTTTGCAAGATTTAAAATCTCTGCACCATCGGGGCGAGTGATTACATCGTGACCTAAAATCAACATTGGGTTTTTGTAAGCAGACAAATCGACGTTTTTTAACGCAGAAAGATCGTCGCCCAGATTCTCGTAAGTATAGGTGAGATCAGCGTCTACACCAACTGAGAAAACTTTTAATTTCTTGCTCAAGAATCTTTTACGTAGGCGCGCATTCAAGATTGGTGCGTCTTTACGAGGATTAACGCCGATTAGCAAGCAAGCGTCAGCTTCGTCAATTCCAGAAATTTTTGTGTTGAAAAGGTAAGAGCCAGAGTCTGTGGCGCTAAGTTTTTCACCGCTTAAGCGGCAATCAAAATTTTTAATTCCAAGTTTTTCACAGATTTTTTTTAGAGCGGCATTTTCTTCGGCGGAAGAAAGTTGTCCGCTGAGAACGGCTATTTCGTCGGGTTTCGCAGCCTTAATTGTTTCGACGATTTTCTTGTAAGATTGTTCAAAACTTGCTGATTGTAATTTTCCGTTTTGCTTCACGTAGGGTTTGTCGAGGCGCTGATATTTTAGGCCGTCATAGCAAAAACGTGTTTTATCAGAGATCCATTCTTCGTTAATTTCTTCGTTCAGGCGCGGAAGAATTCGTAACACTTCAATGCCGCGCGAATCAATACGTATGTTGCTTCCAACCGCATCCATTACGTCGATTGTTTCAGTTTTATTTAATTCCCAGCTGCGCGCTTTGAAAGCGTAAGGCTTAGAGGTGAGAGCGCCAACCGGGCAAAGATCGATGATATTTCCAGAGAGTTCCGATTTAATATTTTTATCAAGGTAAGTGGTTATTTCCATTCCTTCGCCGCGATTAATTGCGCCAAGTTCTGTAGTTCCCGCAACATCTTCAATGAAGCGAATGCATCGGGTGCATTGAATGCAGCGTGTCATTTGCGTCTTCACGAGGGGTCCCATGTTTTTATCTTGGACAGCTCTTTTTTGCTCGTGGTAATGACTCTTGCCATTGCCATATTGGTAGGCCTGATCCTGTAAATCGCACTCGCCACCTTGATCGCAAATCGGGCAATCAAGTGGGTGATTTGCGAGTAAAAATTCCATCACTCCTTCACGCGCCTTTTTAACCATTGGCGTATCAGTGTGAATTTTCATTCCTTCAGTAGCCGCCATAGCACAAGATGCGACGGGCTTTGGTGGCATTCCTTCAACTTCTACTAAACACATGCGACAGTTACCAGCGATGGCCAAGCGCTCATGATAACAGAAGCGCGGCACTTCGACATTAGCAATTTCGCAGGCTTGGATAATGGTTAATCCATCAGCAATTGTTACGGATTTACCGTTAATTGTGACTGTAGGCATGAGTTAGTTTTTAGTAGATCTAGAAAGGAATTTCGTCGTCATTTTCTTCGACAGAAATATCGGAATTATTATTACGCGATTTGTTGCTCGAATAATCAGAAGATGAAGATGATTGTCCGGAGCTACGTTCGCGAGAATCAAGAATTTGCAAGCTCGAGTTAAAATTTTGCAAAACGATTTCGGTAGTAAATTTTTCTACACCTTGAGCGTCAGTCCATTTTCTGGTTTGTACCGAGCCCTCTAGGTAAAGTTTAGTGCCTTTTTTAACGTAATTTTTAACAATATTTACAAGGCCTTGAGAAAAGATAACTACGCGATGCCATTCAGTTTTTTCTTTCTTTTCGCCAGTGCTTTTGTCTTTCCAGCTTTCGGAAGTAGCGAGAGAAAAATTAGCGATTTCACGTCCGTCTGAGAGAGTACGAACTTCTGGATCTTGGCCAACATTACCAACCAGAATTACTTTATTAATAGACACTTGGGACTCCTTTAATTGATGGTTTAATCTAGGGCGCGCGGAAGCTAAAAAGTAAAAAATTAAACGCTACTTGAAAAGTAGTAAGGCCTAAACAGAGTTCGCTTCCTTTTTTCGCTGCAACACAATTTGAATTCTTATGAAAAAGACTTTCTTAACTTTTCTAACTTTAATTTTTGCTTTTATGAATCACGCATCTGCACAAAAAAACAAACAACAAATCCAGGATCTCGAAAATATCCTCTACATCGATTTAAAATATGGTCGCGTGGTTATTGAAATGATGCCAAAAATTGCACCACAACATGTTGAAAGAATTAAAGTTTTGGCGCGGAAAAAATTTTACGACGGAATTGTTTTTCACCGTGTTATTGATGGATTCATGGCACAAACTGGTGATCCTACAGGAACTGGAATGGGCGGTTCAAAAATGCCAAATCTTAAAGCGGAGTTTTCTGACGAGCCGCATGTTCGTGGCGCGCTTTCAATGGCAAGATCTGGTCAACCAGACAGTGCTAACAGCCAATTTTTTATCGTAACTCACGATTCAAGATTTCTTGATGGACAATACACGGTTTGGGGGCGCGTAATCAAAGGAATGGAATTTGTCGACAAAATTAAAAAAGGCGCCGGACAAAGTGGCAGCGTTTCTGATCCTGATATTATGGTCAAAGTAAGTGTCGCCGCAGACGTCGAGAAGAAATAACAAAACGAGATTCATAAAATCGTCGCGCAAGAAAATTGCTCCTGTAGTTATTCAACTTTTACTCTGATCGAGTTTTATCTTTGCTTTTGGCTACATAATTTTTTCTAAACTTCTTTTCGAGAAGTTCTGGCCGAGAGAATTTGACAAGGGCGTAAAGATCAGCAAAAGATTCTGTCTCTAAATTAATCTCACCCGAGACAAAGAAAATTCTGATCAACTCGACGACGAAAAAATAAAAAAGTTGCGGATAGCGGAATGAGTTGCCTAATCAGGAAAGAGATTTTCAAGAGAATCAAAATTTTTTTGATTCTCTTCTGCGTAGGTATGGCAATTAAAGCCGCGGCCCCCACATTACTCGTGTTTATGCGAGGATCTGGGTCGTAATCAGTAATCTAAACCTTAGCTAATGAACCCAATTATTTACGACTCTAACAACATCTTCGCTAAAATTATTCGCGGCGAAATTCC
>CAIQBQ010000087.1 GCA_903870105.1 uncultured Alphaproteobacteria bacterium
ACTCGCCTTGCGAGTCTTGGCGGCAAAGTTGGAGGTAGCACTCGATCTACAATATCTACACTTGCTCACATGAAATTTGGCGAAGGTAAGAAGGGGACGCGAGACGTAAGCAGTGGCGTGGGGGACAATCCTCAAAAAGAACTGGGTGCAGCAGCATCTGGGAGTGGTGACAACACTAAAAAAGAAGGAAATGAAAATCCTGTAAGTGACGAAACTGCAAGAGAAGCAAGTGCAGCAGCGTCTGGAAACGGTGAAAAGAAGTCTGATTAATTCTTTTTCGTTAGAGCTAAGCGCTTTTTGAATTCTTCTCAACTTTCATTTTCAGGCTGAGCGCCAAAAGAACTTTTTAACTTTTAAGAAATGCGCTTCTTTTCAAGTTTTCTCGCTAGCGTGCGACGATGCATTCCAAGTGCTCTTGCGGCTTTGGAAATGTTGAAACCAAAATCGGTTAGAACTTGATGAATATGTTCCCATTCAAGATTTTTTAGTGAAGTTTTCTTGCTTTCTGGTTGGTTTATTTTTCCTGCAAAAGCGCTGATGATCATGTCGACATTGGCAGGTTTGGCCAAGTAATAACAAGCTCCCGCCTTAATCGCTTCAATTGTTGTCGTGATACTTGCATAGCCAGTTAGCATCACAATTTTTATTGTTGGATCAAATTGATGTAAGTGGCGAATCAATTCCAGGCCAGACTCTCCGGGAATTTTTAAATCGACGACAGCGTAGCGTGGATGAAATTTTTTTAAGCTTGCGACCGCTTCTTTAAAATTATTGGTGATTTTAGTTTCGTAGCCATGACGCATGAAAGATCGTCCTAATGTATTCGCCAATTCAGCATCATCTTCTGTAATTAAGATTGTTTTGTAGTCATTCATAAGCTCTTGTCTAGTTTTATGATTCATTCGAATAAATTTTAGAGACCTAAAAATAAATTTAGGAAGCCTGCTAAGCCATGAAAATCAAGCGTTTGCGTCGAAAAAATTTCGGCGTGGCACTGATTTCTGCTCGCGTCACAAAATAAAAATCGCCGCTGTCTTCAATTCAGTGACGCAGTTTTTAGTAATTCGTAATTAGTTTTGTTGATTTGAAGAGGCTTCCTCGAGGCGCTCTTTTCCTGACGAAGAAAGAATTTCAGAAATAATTTTTTTGCAGCGAGTGAGTTGTGATTCAACCGTCGCAACATCGGCGATTAAATTTTTATCAAGATCCATTTTTTTCCAATCAGCGACGATTACGGAGATCGTCGAAAGCGGCGTGCCAAGTTCATGTGCGGCGCTAGTGGCAAGCATCGCCATGCGAATCATCTGGTCTCTTTCGCGTAAATTTTGGCTGATCTTGGTGATGAAGATCAGAAGCAAAATTGCCGCAAGAACATAGCTGATCAGCATTCCTTGCAAGTGAAGAGTAAATGAATCAGCGCCACCATGATCGTGAAGCGCGTGCAATTCTTGGTGGCAAAAACTTAGCCAGATGTAACAAATCGCAGTTAGAATTGCGATAAACCAAGCATAATTTTTTTTGAGCAGAATTGCTCCGATAATAACTTGAAGAAGGAAGAGCGAGATGAATGGATTAGAAATTCCGCCACTAAAATAAAGTTGTGCGGTTAGGGCGATGACGTCGAAAATTAATTCAACAAACAAAGTTTTTTCGCTGATTTTTTTACGAAAAAAACTAAATAAGCTGACGGCGCTAAGTATTAATAGCACTAGAAACATCTCGCTTAGTGGCAGAGAAATTTCGAGAAAAAAATTCACGATTAGAATCGTCGCAGCCTGACAAAATATTGCCATCATGCGCAATTTTAGAAGCTGTAGAAGATTTTTGCGATTGGCGTCTTGGACAAATTGTCTCACTTGATGAAGTTTATTTGAAGTTGATTGGAGAGCGCCTCAATCTTTGATGAGATCGCGTTGAAGGTCATGGCGACCTTGTTGAAACATGTAATAATTTTTACCAATGAAAAAATATTTTGTTCTTGCGATCTCTCTTTTTGTTTTTTCGATAAATGAAGTTTTTGCCTGTGCTTGTGGTTGCGGAATTCTGAATGTTGGAACCAGTTCATTAATTCCAAATTGCGAAGGCGGCACGGCATTTTTGCAATATGATTACATGGCGCAAACGCGCAATTGGCATAAAGATAAAGACTCTAGCGGGCATAATCACGACAAGAAAATCGAGACCGAAACTTACACCGCCGGCGGGCAATACATGTTCAATCGCGATTGGGGTGCGGCGATTCGCGCGCCTTACGTTCAGCGTTACGTACAGAATCTTCCACATGATGGTGGCATGACCCATAATAAAGAACAAGACATCGGAGATATTCGTGTGAATGGAATTTATTCGGGATTTTCTAGCAACATGTCGACCGGAATTATTTTTGGTTTAAAATTGCCGACCGGATCAACTTCGCGCACTGGCCTCAATCGTAATACGCAAATTGGAACTGGCTCCACTGATTCAATTTTGGGTGCTTACCATATGGGCGCATTCGGCGCAGAAAGCAGAATGGGATATTTTACGCAAGGCACATGGCAGCGCTCTTTGTCTACTCATAAAGGCTATACTCCAGGATATGAATTATCTGGTGCGGTTGGAGTTTACTACAATCTCGGACAAATCGGTGCGGCAAAAAAAGTAGCGCCGATCATGCAAATCACCGCTTCAAAAAAAGGTTCTGATTCCGGCTGGGCTGATCCAAGTCACAATTTAAACAGCGGCTACAGCATGACTTATTTCGCGCCAGGAATTGAAGTTAGTCTGCGCGAATTTAAACTTTATTTCGATGTTGAGTTTCCGATGAGGCGCAATGTTGACGGCAACCAACTGGTGCCGCAAAATTTGTACAAAGCGATTTTGAGCTACAACTTTTAAAAACTGACTCGAAGAAAACGCCGATTCTCATCCAAATTTTTTCTAAATTAGACCAGGGCAATAAATCTTTTTAGCGTTTTTGAAGGCTTTAAAGCGAAAAAATTATAAGGCATAAAAGCCATTTTCATTTGCTTTCGAGGTGCAGGATGCGGTCAAAGGGATGCGGTCAAAAATATCTGGCTGAAAGGCTGAATAAGGGCAAACTAGACTGTCGCGAGAGATCGTCGCGTTTTTCCTATTTTTGTAAAAGCCTTCTTATCTCAAAAGCTATGGTCGCCAAAACAGCAATTACAAAGATGCGATAATTGTCGATGAGCAGGATTGGCATAATTACAGCGCAAATACCAATGACCCAAGTGATAATTTTCCCCCATTTGAATTCTGCAAAAATCCAAAAATAAGCAGTCACGGCAGTAGCTACGATTAACAACAGTAGGGCAATTTTGATTTCCATTTATTCGGCTAATTTCTTTAGCAGCTCCGCATCTTCCAAAATATTATTTATAATTTCTCCAAGAAGATTGTTGATTATCGCTGCGTCTGTTGATTCAAGAGGTGCGATAAAATGTTTGCTGTCAAGAACTGAGCTAAAATTTTTAGTAAGAATTGACTGACTTCTATTATTTGTAACGACGGTCGTTATCGCGATTTTTCCTACAGATTCTCCAATAAAAAATTTACGTTTTGCTGTGTATTCCAAGTTAGTTATGTGGATCTCAAGTGTTTTACCAAAACCAATTGAGAATCCTTTCTGTAGTAAATTTTTGGTAATTTTTTTCTGCAAAAATTCTGCTAAATTTTCTTCGCTACTAATTTTAATTTTTTCCTCAGCGCCAAATTCTTTTACGCCTATAAGATCGTCAGATCTATCATCGATCATCACCAGATCTATTCCCGCGCCCTTACCAATATTTGATTTTTGCTCATTTAGATTCAGATCAAATTTAATTTTTTGATCGTGATGCGAGCAAGAAATAAGAGTTAGAAATGTGGCAAATATGAGAAGATTTTTCATTTTTTAAAATTTTTAAATTTGTCGTTTTTGAAAAAGTAACTGGCTGATTGATAGTATCCGATCGCCTCTTCCAGCTCAGCTGGTTCGTATTGATCAGAATGCTGTTCATGCGAACCATCCCATCCGCGCTTTGTTATTTTTACATCAAAAAACTTTTTCTCTTTCTTTGGTTTCAAAAGATAAAGTTTATTATTTTTGAAGTAACCCGCGTCGGAGTAGGTGCTAACGAAGATGCGATGATCTAAAGTTTTTTTATTTGTTAGAACATCCGTGCCAAAAAATTTTGATTTGTAAGACATGTTCATGATTCCAAACAGCGTCGGAGCAAGATCGATTTGACTCACTGCCTTGTCAATATTTTGCGGCTTGAGAATCTTTGGTGCGTAGAAAATTGCCGGAATTTGATAGCGCCACAAAGGCAGGTCGGTATTGCCAGCACTGCCCGCACAATGATCAGCAACCAAAACAAAAATCGTATTGTCGAACCAGGGTTTGTTGCGAGAATTTTCGATTAATTTTCCGATGGCGTAGTCGCTATATTTTACCGCGCCGCTGCGACTGCTCTTAGATTTAATATCGATTTTACCATCAGGATAAGTGAAAGGGCGGTGGTTAGTGGTGGTCATGACGAAGCTAAAGAATGGCTTTCCCGCAGCGTATGACTTATCTGCCTCTTTGATCGCCTTGTTGAATAAATCTTCATCAGCAACTCCCCAAATATTGGCGAAAGAAATTTCATCGGCAGAAAATTTGTCACGATCAACAATTTGAAAACCATTATTTCCAAAAAAATAATTCATGTTGTCGAAGTAGCCGAAGCCGCCGTAAATGAATTTAGAATCGTAGCCGCGCTCATTGAGTGGCGAGGAAATATTGAAAAGATTTTCATTGTTAGGGCGGCGCACAATTGAGTTTCCTGGCGTTGGTGGAATTGATAAAACGAGCGCTTCCATGCCCCGAATGGTGCGCGTTCCCGTTGCGTAAAGATCTTTGAAAAATAATCCGTGCTTAGACAGGTTATCAAGATTAGGCGTGATATTTTCTTCATTGCCGAAGGCTTGCATAAATTCTGCGCTCATGCTTTCGATGGCTACAAACATCACGTTGTATTTTTTTTCTGCGCCGGCTCGAGGCTTGGGAATTAAGCGCGAAATATCTTCTTCGTTAAGAAATTTTGAGTGAGGTTCTTGTTTGGCAACTGACTTACGCAATTCGCCAATCGCAAGTTTAATATCTCTAGTTTCGTAGAGAGAGTCGTAGTCGATTTGATTATTGCGATAAGCTGAAAAGATCTGATAGATGCCGCTCTCCGAGATCTCACTTACATATTTATTCTGAAAAATTTTGCTGAATTTAGAGCTATCAACGAGAAAAAAAGCGGCGAGTAAAATCGTCAAAAGAATCGCTAAATTCTTGCAGCGCAGAGAAAAATTTTGTTCTTTTATTGCGGTAACTTTTTTGTAAGTTAGGAAAAAAATTACTGAGACAATAAGAAAAATCGTTCCGAGTAATTTTGTCATCGGATAAGATTCTACAATATTGCCAATCACCTCTGTTGTGTAAATCAGATAGTCGACAGCAATGAAATTGAAGCGCGTTTGAAACTCATCCCAAAAAATTATCTCAGCGAAAAAAGAGAAAATTAAAATACAGAGAAGAAGAAAATAAAAAATTCGATTGGCATTTTGATGGTGCTTAGAGTGAAAAAATTTACTCGAAACGAAGGTGTAATAAAGCAGCGGAATGAAGCTGATGTAAGCGATAGTTAGGGCATCAAAAAATAATCCCAAGCCGTAAACTTTAATCAGAAGAAATGGCGAGAGCTCAATATTGGCGCTTTCGCGGAAGAGAAAAAATGTGCGGAGGAAAAAAGATAAAAAAGTAAAAATAGCGAAAATTTTTACCCAGGCGGATTTTTTCAAGTAGTTGGTAACTCTGTTCATAATTCTCTAATTAATTTCTGTATTCAGACATTCGTGTTTTTAAATAATAAAAGAAAACGAGATAATGATCGAAAAAACAGAATGAAATTTAACCTAGAAAATAGTTACGCCGAGCTGCCGAAAATTTTTTACAGCAAAGTTTCGCCTACTCCCGTCGAAAATCCGCAGCTAATTATTTTAAATGAAAATTTGGCAAACGAGCTTGGCTTAAATTTTTCTACACTGTTGGAAGATGAAAGAGCCGAATTATTTAGCGGAAATATTTTGCCAAAAAATTCTGCGCCAATCGCACAAGCCTACGCCGGACATCAATATGGAGGCTTTGTAATTCTTGGTGACGGTCGGGCGATTCTTTTGGGCGAGCACTTAACTCGTGATAAAAAACGCGTCGATATTCAGCTCAAAGGATCGGGAAAAACTCCTTATTCGCGTCGTGGCGATGGTCGTGCCGCACTTGCGCCAATGCTGCGCGAATATGTAATTTCAGAAGCGATGCATGCATTTGGAATTCCGACTACTCGCAGTCTTGCGGTGGTTGCTACGGGCGAAGATGTTTACCGCGAAAATTTATTGCCGGGTGCGATTTTAACTCGCGTTGCAAGCTCGCATATTCGTGTTGGAACTTTTCAATTTGCTGCGGCAATTGGGAGTAAAAGTGATGTAGAAAAGTTAATCGAATACACGATTGCGCGACACTTTCCACAGAAAAAAAATGCACTAGAATTGCTTAAAATTACCATCGAGCACCAAGCAGATTTGATTGTAAATTGGATGCGTGTTGGCTTCATTCACGGCGTGATGAATAGTGATAATATGTCGATTTGTGGCGAAACAATCGATTACGGCCCTTGTGCTTTTATCGATGAATATGATCCGGCGACTGTGTTTAGCTCAATTGACTCTAGAGGTCGTTACGCCTTTGCCAATCAAGCTAATGTCGCACAATGGAATCTTGCACGCTTCGCTGAAACTTTACTGCCATTCTTGTCGCGAGAAGTTGCTGAAAATGAAATCGAAAATTTTCGTGCGATTTACCAAGAAAAATATTTGGCAATGATGCGGAAAAAACTTGGGCTTTTTGGCGCTGAAGAAGGCGACGAAAAACTAATTCAAGACTTGCTAGATTGGATGCAAAAATCTCGCGCCGACTACACCAATACATTCCGAAATTTGAGTTCGTTAAAAGGCGATTGGCAGAAAAATTGGCGCGCAAGATTGGCAAAAAATAATCAATCATTCGATTCGTCGCAGCGCTTAATGGATGAGAATAATCCCGCTATTATTCCTAGAAATCACAAAGTTGAAGAGGCTCTGCAGGCAGCAAATGAAGGAGATCTCAAACTTTTCTACGATTTACTAACCGCTCTAAAAAATCCTTACGAAAGCAGCGCAAATAAAAAATCTTACCAACTTCCACCGTCTGAATCTGAAAAAGTTACTCAAACTTTTTGCGGAACTTAAAATAATAAAACTCGGCGTAATTAATAAGGTGAAACTTGCAGAAAAAAGTTTTATTCAACCCGCTGTAAAACTTAAAAAAGTTAAGTTAAAACTCTGTCACACAGAAGCGGCTATTGCTTCGCAACAGAGCTGCAAAATTCATCAATTAGCCTTGTATCAAATTTTGTTAATTCAAATTCTGGATGCCATTGAACCCCAATTAAAAAAGGATAATTTTTAGCCTTATAAGCCTCAATAACGCCGTCAGCAGCAGTTGCGGTAATTTCTAATTTTTCAGAAATATCGGATATTGATTGGTGATGAGTTGAGTTCACGCAAAGCTCTTTTTCATTTTCTTTGCTTTCAATTAATGCTTTCGCAAACACTCCTTCTTTTTCCAGAATATTGATTTTGTGAGCACATTTCTTGCCGCTTGAAGAGTGGTTAATATTAGAATCTTTGATTTGCGAAGGTATGTCCTGATAAAGGTTGCCGCCAAGTGTTACATTAATCATTTGATAACCGCCGCAGATAGCAAAAATTGATTTTTTGGTTTTGTAGAAATTCTTAAACAAGGCAGATTCGAAATCGTTCTTATAGGTTTCGTCGATTTTCACAGTGCTGTTCAAAGGATTCTGCCCGTATAGTTTCGGGTTTATATCATAATAATTTCCGCTGAAAACTATCCCATCAAATGTTTCGACATAGCTTTTGATCATGGTCTGATCGAGTGGAATTGGAACCACCACAACCCCATATTTTTTGCAGGATTTCTGAAAAGAAGAAATGTAATTATCTCTTAGAGCGTAAAACGAAGTTTCGGCAAATTTATTTTCAGCGTTAGAATTTTTTCTGTAATCAATCGTAAC
>CAIQBQ010000088.1 GCA_903870105.1 uncultured Alphaproteobacteria bacterium
AAATATAAAATACTGTTACAGGATTTATGCGCAGAACACTTTCTGGATTAGCCAAGGCAGTTAAAGATTCAGCAGATTTTGCTGAGAATTTCAAAGAGCTGAAA
Source organism: uncultured Alphaproteobacteria bacterium (assembly GCA_903870105.1). Lineage (GTDB taxonomy): Bacteria > Pseudomonadota > Alphaproteobacteria > Rickettsiales > UBA1997 > UBA2645. The sequence continues at coordinate 105 of CAIQBQ010000088.1, forward strand.
AAGCTGCCGCAAAATCGTCACGTTGGCAATAAGAAGTTCGTTACTCTCTGCGCTTCGATTCCAGGAAGAGCAGTTCCAGAGATGGTTGGAGATATTCTGAAGAAATCTTATTCGGGAGATAATGAATACGTACATAGCTATAGATATCGCAACATGGAGGGGTATGAGCATTTACAAAATGCCGTTAAATATCATTACGCCGAAGATGGTTTTGATATAGATGGATGTAAGCCGTTATTTACTCAATCAATTCATCAAGTTTTGCATCTTATTCTAGATAGAGTGCTGAATTCAGGAAGTGGCGGTAAAAAGGGCGACAAGGTTTTGATGACCGTGCCATGTTTTGGTTTGTTTTTTGATTCAATATATCGCCGAGGATTCAACATTGATTTGACTGGCCTTGATAAGTCTACCGACTTCAAAGTTACGCCAAAGATTCTGGAAGAAATGTTGAAGAAGAATCCCGACGCCAAATTGTGGATCTTTGTCAATCCCGACAACCCAACTGGCGCAACTTACACAAAAAAAGAATTAGAGTCTTTGGCAAAGGTTGTAATTCTTCACAATACTACACTTAGATTGGCTGGCTATCCGGAGATGATTGTATTTTCCGATGAAGCTTCGAATTCAATTGGTCCGATTTCTTTCGAAAATGGCTTTAGTCCGCATGCAAGTTTTGGAGCTTGTTCCAAAGTTAGTGGTTTTACCATTACCGCAAGATCGCTATCAAAAACTTTAGCGCCTAGTCTTGGAATGTGCTTAGCTTTAGGTGGTGAAAATTTGGTCAATCAAATTCTGGATGATAAAGAAGATTTTCTTGCAAAAGATTTTGGCCCGAGTTTTCCAACTCAGCACTTAGCGGCAGAATTACTTACGAGCCATTCCTCTTATTTTAAAAAATTTATTGCAGAGTCCAACGAGCTATATTCAAAAAACTTATTACAAGTTAATGAATGTGTTGATCGACTTAATTCTGAATTGGGTGACGGTTTTTGCGAATTATTAGCTGTTCCAAAAGGTGGTTTACAATGCGTCATTAAAATTCCGGGATTGATCGGTCTAAATGCTCCTGGAGATTTTAATTCATTAAGAAGAGATATCGATTTTTCTGAGTTACTAATTAAGAGCAAAGAGGTCGCAATATTGCCCGGATCGAGTTGTGGTTTTGATCTAAGATCTATGGCTTTTCGCGTCACCATTAGCAAAAATCCGCCAGAAAGATTGATTGAAGGCTTGAGTAGAATTGAAGATCTGTGTTTGGAATTAGGAAGGAAAAAAAATTCTTTTATCACCCCAAAATCAGCATCACAACTTTCTTTGTCGAGATTTAAGGATACTCCTTATTTACCTTAAATATTTCTTTGCTTTAGCGATTTCCTCTTTAACTCTTGGTTGTGAAGTGCCGCCAATACTAGTTCGGCTCGCTACAGAATTTTCGACAGAGAGTACGTCAAAAATTTTTGTAGTAATTTTTTTCTCGATTTTTTGCATTTCAGAAATCTTTAATTCGTGCAAATCTACGCCTTTATTTTCAGCCATTTTGACGATTGTTCCAGTGACGTGATGCGCATCACGAAAAGGCATTTTGAGATTTTTTACTAACCAATCAGCCAAGTCGGTTGCAGTTGAATAGCCGCTTCCCGCCATTTTGAGCATTTTGTCTTGATTTACTTTCATGTCGGCAATCATTCCGGCCATTGCACGCAGGCAAAGTTTAGAATTTGCGGAAGCATCAAAAACCGGCTCTTTATCTTCCTGCATGTCTTTGGAATAGGTAAGAGTAAGGCCTTTGATTGTCGTCAAAAGCGAAATCAAGGAGCCGAAAATTCTGCCAGATTTGCCGCGAACTAATTCTGCGGCGTCGGGATTTTTTTTCTGCGGCATGATTGAAGAGCCAGAGGTAAAGGAGTCAGAGAGTTTTACGAATTCAAAACCTTTACTCATCCAGATCACAATTTCTTCAGCGAAGCGAGAAAGATGTGTTGCTACGAGGGCAAGACAAAATAAATATTCGATGGCGAAATCGCGGTCGGATACTGAGTCCATTGAGTTAGCGGTAGGACGAGAAAAACCCAATTCTTTGGCGGTAAAGTTGCGATCAATCGGAAAAGAGGTGCCGGCCAAAGCACAAGCACCGAGTGGGCACTCATTCATGCGGGCGCGTAAATCGCGAAGTCGCGAACTATCGCGTTTGAACATTTCGAAATAAGCAAGCAGGTGATGCGAAAATAAAACTGGCTGCGCGACTTGTAAATGCGTGAATCCAGGCAATATCACGCCAAAGTTTTCTTCCGCTTTTTTAACTAAATTTTTCTGCAAATCAGAAATTAATTTTAGTACTTCGTCAATTTCATCGCGAACAAAAAGACGAAAATCTGTGGCAACTTGATCATTACGAGACCTTGCGGTGTGAAGCTTACCAGCTACATCGCCGATAATTTCACGTAAGCGCGATTCAATATTCATGTGGATATCTTCGAGCTCAATTTTGAAATTAAACTCATCTTCCGCGATTTCTTTTTCGACTTTTTTTAATCCAAAAATAATTTTTTCTGATTCAGATTTTGTTAAAACTCCAACCTGAGCGAGCATTTTTGCATGTGCTGTAGAGCCTTGAATATCCTGCTTATAGAGCTTTTTATCAAAAGTAATTGATTGATTGATTTCTTGCATCAGATCAGACGGCTTGGCATCAAATCTTCCGCCCCACATTTTGTTGGAGGATTTTTTCATCATTTAAAAAGTAAGTTTTAGGATTCTAAAAACATTAAATCCAAAATCTAAATCTCAAACAATGGATAAGGTCAATCAACTCTTCGACCGTCGCTATTTGAATTTGTTCAAAAAATGGTGGCTCGACATCGATAAAATTAATTTCTTTCTAATCATTGGCATCATGGCTTTTGGGTTGATGATGATTGCCAGTTCTAGTCCGGCGATTGCCAAGAGAATCGAGGTCGACAAATTTTTTTTCCTTAAAAAACAGCTTATTTTTGCTGTGGTTGCACTGGTGATGTTGGTGGCAATTTCCTTTCTCGATCAAGAGAAAATAAAACTTCTCGCACTTGCAGGATTGGCTGGTTCAATCCTTTTATTGCTGTTGGTTTTAGTGCATGGAGTAGAAATTAAAGGTGCAAAAAGATGGGTTTCTGTTCTTGGATTCACCCTACAGCCATCTGAATTTGCCAAGACTTTTTTTGTTGTTGTTAATGCTTTTTTATTACAGCGTTTCACTGCGGAATCTTGGAAAATAAAATACGGAAGTTCTGCGGGATTATTTCTCATAATCGTTTGTTTCCTACTGCTACAACCCGATCTCGGAATGACTTTAACCTTTGCTGTCTTGTGGGTAGTGCAGCTTTTCGTTTACGGCTTGCCTTGGGCACTTATTATTGCTCTTGGCATTCTTGCTGTTGTTGGCGGATTTGGTGCTTATTTAGTTTTCCCGCACGTTGAAGATCGTATTAATAAATTCCTTGATTCCGGCGAAAAAAATTACCAAGTGGAAAGGTCGCTCGATGCTTTCGTAAATGGCTCCTTCTTTGGTACCGGGCCTGGTAACGGTGTAGTAAAAAAATTTATTCCCGACGCACATACGGATTTTATTTTCGCTGTTGTCGGCGAAGAATTCGGCATTCTTTCCTGTATTATTTTGCTCGTTATTTTTACTTACTTAATTACCCGCATCGTAAAGCGCGCCCTAGAGGAAGAAGATCTATTCATCTATCTCTCGCTTTGTGGATTAATGATGCAATTTTCTATGCAGGTAATGGTGAATATTGGTGTAAGCATGCGCCTTTTGCCTACAAAAGGAATGACTCTTCCATTCATTAGTTATGGAGGTTCATCAATGATCGCTATGTCGATTTGCTTCGGATTAATTCTTGCCTTCACTAAGAAAAAATATCACCGCGATGTTGATTACGGGAATATGAAACTAATCTAATAATGCACCATTATCTCCGCCCGAAAAACAAAAAAGATTTTGTAATTCTACTTCTTGTTCTTGGTGGAATAATTGCCCTAGGGCCACTGACAATTGACGTCTATCTTCCGGCATTTAACGCCATTGGTGAAGAGTTCGGAGCGCCGGAAAGATTAGTTCAACTCTCGCTTACTACCTATTTTCTTGGTATTACTTTTGGGCAAATTATTTACGGTCCGATCGTCGATCGCTTCGGGAAAAAACCGCCGCTTTTTTTTGGACTTTTTCTCTTCACACTCTCATCAATTGGTTGCTACTTCTGCAAAAATATTGAGCAGTTAATTGTACTGCGCTTTTTCCAAGCATTCGGCGCGTGCGCTTGCACAGTTGTTCCGCGGTCGATTGTGCGCGATCTTTTTACAACGCAAGAATCTGGACGCGTTTTTTCACATTTGATTTTAGTGATGGGCGCGGCGCCGATTCTAGCTCCGCTCATTGGTAATTTATTGCTCGAGCAATTCGGATGGAGATCTATTTTTGCTTTCTTGAGCTTCTTCTCGGTTTTTTGCTTACTGCTCGCATACCTCGCCATTCCTGAAACCAAAGGCGCTGATGAAAATGAAAAAATATCCAAAGCATTTCGGAAATATTTAGGAATTTTGCGCGATCGCAATTTCGTCAGAAGCGCTTTAACTGGGGGATTAATGATGGCTGGGTTATTTGCTTTCGTGACAGGATCACCAACAATTTATCTCGATTTTTTTGGTCTTTCCTCGCGCGAATTCGGATTAATTTTTTCACTTAATGCCATTGGTTTTGTCTGCGCCTCGCAGATTAATGCTTATTTACTAAGAAGATTTTCACTCGAATCACTGTTTAAAAAAATTATTTTTCTGCCTTTCGTAGTTGGAATTTTGTTGCTGATTTCTGCCGTAATTAATCACGATTTCTGGGTAATTACTCCGCTATTTTGCGCCTTCCTTTTTAGCTGCGGAATGACATTTCCAAATGCAGCCGCATCAGCTTTGGCTAATCAGGCTGCTCACAGCGGATCGGCCTCTGCATTGCTTGGAACAATACAATTTTCTCTGGCAGCATGCTCTTCATTTTTGGTTGGCAAGATATCTGGTGATGGTGTTGTGGCAACGGTTTTAGTGGTTGGCAGCTGCGGAATAGCCGCCTTTGCGGCGCAAAAAATCCTTAAGGAAAGAAGGTAGTTCTGAGTTGTTGAAAGTATCGATTGATTACAGTTTTACTGTCTTCGATGACTTCGGGGAAGAGCAACAAAATGAATCCAAATATTGCTAAAATCATCGTCAGAAAGACTGTGCGCAATAATTTAGAGCCAGATTTATTTTTTACGCTGATTCTTGGTTCTGGTTTTTCTTCGTGAATTTCTGCGACATTTCCAGCAAAGCTAATTTCACCTTTACTTTCTTTGAGTAAGTCGGCCTTCTTTGTCTCATCAAGGTTTGTAATGAAAGATTCGAGATTGGAGTCGAAGGGGTTTTTAGTCATTTTGTTACTTTGTTTGTTGTTGTCGGAAACTCAAGTTGTCATCCTTATAAAAGCTGAAATCAAGATTGGAGAGGTTGGATCGATGACTAATCTTTTGGATAATTCGTCTTCATGAAGATAACGAGAGAATCAAAAATTTAATTAACCATCAATCTGCTTAAAAATTCTCTCGAAGCGAATCGAGTTTGGCCATTGCCAAAATTGCCAAATTGGTTTGGCGGCAGAGAAGAAAATAATTGTGGCGCGGCCGACAAAATTTTCTTCTGGCACGTAGCCAACATGATCAAGAAATCTGCTATCTTGTGAGTTGTCGCGATTATCTCCCATTACAAAATAATAACCATCCGGAACTTCATAAATTCCAGTATTATCTTGTAGTGTTTTGAGCTGATCGAGAATCGTTATTTCTTTTCCAGAAGGCAAAGTTTCAACGAATTTCCTGATTGGTATTTCAATGCCAGAATCTACATCGCCAAATGATCCATCGACAGTTTTTTCAACTTTTTGCTCATTGATGTAGAGAACCCCATCACTCACTTGAATGCGATCTTTGGGCAATCCAATCACGCGCTTAATGTAGTTAATATCTGGATTTGAAGGTAGTCGAAAAACCGCAACATCGCCGCGCTGTGGTTTATTTTTTTGCCAAAATCTTCCCTCAAAAAGATCGAGTCCAAAAGGAAATGAGTAACGGCTGTAGCCATAAGAATATTTGGCGACGAAGATGTAATCGCCGATTAGTAAATTTGGCTTCATTGAACCAGAAGGAATGTGGAATGGTTCGAAAAAAAATGAACGCACAAATCCGGCGCAGATGAGAGCGATTGCGAGGGTTTTAAAAAAACCCATTTCAGGTTTAGAGTTTTTGTCTTCTGTTTCAGGCATTTTTGTTAGATGCTTAGAGAGTTAAGTTGGTAGAAATCGAATTCTTCATCTCTAACCAAAAGGTACAAATGAATATATTCAATGTATTCATTTGTTTTATTGTTCTTTTTTAATTCGCACTGCATCCCAAATAAAAGTCTCAAACTGAATGTCAGTTTTTGAGCGCGTGTTAAAAAATATTAGCGATGGAAAAAAGCCTTGAGTGGTTCTGAAGGCGTGTGAGAAAATCTGCCGATTAGTTCGTAATTGTGAGTAGCTCTGAGGAAAAGTGCGGATGAATTAGAAACCTAAGAATGAGGCTTCGCACTAAATCAGAAAGAAGAATATCGGTGAGTAATTGCGAGGAAAATTAAGGAAGCGTTAGTAAACGCGAGTAATTGTTAGTAAATCTGAGCGCTTCTGAGTAATGGTGGAGCTATCGAGATTCGAACTCGAGACCTCTTGCATGCCATGCAAGCGCGCTACCAACTGCGCTATAGCCCCCATGATTAAATTTCTCAAAAAATTATCTTGAGTGATTTAAGCTTTTGAAGGCGCAATAAATCGGATCGATTTCTAATTTTCAATGCCATTACTAAAAGTTATTATCTCTTTGTTATTCTAAATTTTCCAAAATCAGCATTCTAAAATCCTAATAAGATTTTTTTCGTATGAGTCATTTATTGAGATTAAAGAAGGGTTAGTAATTCTTCTAAGTTAGCTAAGTGATAGCTTGTTCGTTCATTTTGCGCATATTTCTTTCTGGGGTGATTGATATCTATCGCAATAAGGAAGGAAAATCCCCAAACAAAGTTAGTCCAAAATGACATAGACGGATTCAGTAACAATAAAAGTTAGAAACTTACTGCTATTACCGACTTTTAAACTCAGTCACAGATATTTCGTGCATCTTTGGTAATCAGATCCGAGCACGTGCCATAAAAATCTAGCTAGGCTTTTATGGCACAATGTTTTTTATATATTTGGGAATAATAGTAGATTTGAAAATTGTCTATCTACTCTCTTTCTCAGGGGGTTTATAGTTCATATTCCTCAAACCTATTAGGGGACCTCGGCGCAGCACGTCTAGCTGAAGAAGTTATGGGAGTTGTTTGAGGAGAGGTTTTTTGAATCGGATTCTCCACCATTTCAACTCTACCTTGGTCAGCTAGCGTTTCAGATCCTGCCATTTCAACTTCACCTCGACTAACTTGTTCTACGTCTATTGGAATGGCGCGACCTATCTTGAATTTTTTTAAAAAAAACCTTGCTGACGCAGCTAGGATTGCAAGTAATGCCACAGACGATCCTGCTATCACAGGAGGAGAAAATAAAGATGTGCTTCGTGGATTTGTTGTTATTGCGAGTTCTTGTTGCGCAGGTTTTAAAGTTGGTTCCGAAGTCGGTTTAAAACTAGGTCTTGTAGTTGGTCCCGAAGTCGGTTGCAAACTAGGTCCTGCAGTTGGTACCGGAGTTGGTACCGGAGTTGGTACCGAAATTTTTGGTGATAGCGTAGGTTCTAAAGTTGGTTCCGAAGTCGGTTTAAAACTAGGTCTTGTAGTTGGTCCCGAAGTCGGTTTCAAACTAGGTTGTGAAGTTGATC
>CAIQBQ010000089.1 GCA_903870105.1 uncultured Alphaproteobacteria bacterium
AGCTACCGATCATCGAAAAATATCTAAAAAATTATAATCACGATTTGGTTCTGAAGTTGTCAGAATTTCTCAAAAATAAAGAAATATTAGAATTCGGCGCCGGCATCGCAACCTTGGCACAAATATGGAAATCGCAAACAGGAATATCTCCAGAATGTTTAGAGATTGATCATAATTTATGTGAAGTTGTCACGCAGCCCGAATTCGAGTGTTACAGCAACTTAGACGCGATTACTAAAAAATATGATGGGATCTACACCTCAAACGTTTTCGAGCATATTGAAGATGATATTGCGGAGTCAAAAAACCTGAACTCACTGTCAAATAAAGACGCAATAATCGCAATCTATGTGCCGGCTTTTATGCTACTATATTCTGGCCTAGATATTTCTGTCGGACATTTTCGCCGACATGGAAAGGCGGAGATAATAAAAAAATTAGAACAGGCGAATTTTAAAATTATCAGATGTCACTTTTGCGACAGTCTGGGATTTTTTTCTTAGATATTAATCAGAATTTTTGGCTACAAAAAAACCCGAAGAATTTTTATTTTTACGACAAGTATATTTATCCACTTAGCTCTTTATTGGAAAGGCTCGGAGCAAATATTTTTTTGGTAAAAATCTGCTAATCATTGCGTAAAAATTGAACTAATGAAGATCAAAAATAATTTGCCGCTAATTCTTCTGTTTTGTCTCTACGGAATATTCCTTGCGCTTAACGTAATGGTTTATGCCGGAGGATCTGATTCCTCGGGATATCTCAACGCTGCGCGCTTAATTGCTGCTGGGAAATTGCACGAAAAACAGCGTATCGTCGAAGGAGTTTCTGTGTCGCAAATTTCATCACACACTTATATTCCTTTGGGTTTTACACCATCTGTAAATGAGGAAATGGTGCCGACATATCCCCTCGGTTTACCTATCTTAATTGCTCTAACGTCTTTCATAACTGGTCTTGCTGCAGCGCCAAATGTAGTAATGTGGCTACATGCCATCGGATCTTTAATTCTGATTTATAATTTTGCCCTCATCTTAAATCTGGAAAAATTCTGGTCGGCAATTGCCGCTATTCTGCTGGCGATAAATCCATTATTCATATTTTATTCACTTCAACTCATGAGTGATATGCCATCACTTTTCTGGTGTGGATTGGCTGTATTTTCTGCGTTAAAAACTCGAGAAAAAGTTAATTGGGCAATAATCGCCGGAGCTTCTGCTGGCATGGCCGCGATGATTAGGCCGGCAAATATTTTAATCTTTATTCCGCTGCTAATTGCGTTTGGTAAAAATTGGCGGAGTTTGATTTATTGTGGTCTTGCCGGGCTTCCTTTTGTCGCCATTATGTTGATTTTAAATCACGGTCTTTACGGAAAATTTATTACCACCGGCTACGGAGATGTGAGCGGACTTTTTTCTCTAAAAAATATACCCCTATCTATCGAGGCCTATGCGCAATATCTACCTCTTGAATTAACGCCATTCGCTCTTTTAGCAGTAGGAATATTTATGCCAAAAATATGGCGTCAGAATCAAAGAATTTTAGTTGTTATTGCTGCGTGGATCATGCCATTTCTTATTTTTTATTCATGCTACTACCATACCCATGAGACTTGGTGGTATATGCGGTTTTTATTGCCGATTTTTCCGGCAATAATTTTGGCGATGATTTTGACATTGCGTAATGTTCATGAATTGCTTCCGAAATTTCGTGGGATGATATCGATTTTTTTCTTAACTTTTTCTTTTTGCTGGCAAGTTGGTGTTTTTGCAAGGTTACCAATTTTAACTGATGGAGGTTTATCATATTTTAAGGCAACCAACTGGGCAAATAATAACCTACCAAAAAACTCAATTTTTATTACGATGCAAACTAGTGGAGCACTTCTTCATTACACAGACTTCTCTATTATTCGTTACGACTCAGTGGATAAAAAATCTTTAGAAGAGATCGAAAAAATACAGAGACCAATCTATGCAATGCTATTTCCCTTTGAGTTAGAGAGCGCTTTAGAAGCAAGATTTCCTGGGAAGTGGGAGAGGGTAACAGAAGTTAATCCTATCACAATTTGGAGGCTAGATAATGAAAAATAATTTAAGTCCGTGGGCAATTACATTATTTCTTCTTGGAACAATCGGGGTGGTTTTTCCTTATATTTTCGCTGATGCCTTGCCAGGAGATATCGGTGACGCTCGTTTTAACCTCTACGTGCTTGAGCATTTTTATCTTGCGCTTACCGGTCAAGTTGATGGCTTTATTGATGCGCCATTTTTTTACCCGTTAACCAAAACCATTTTATTTTCTGACAATCATTGGGGTGATGGATTAATTTATTCTTACTTCAGATTTTTTGATGCAACGCCGATAGATTCTTTTGCTTACTGGTTTTTTGTTGGATTTATTTTGAATTACTGGTCAGCTTTTTACGTTCTACGCAAGTTTGAATTATCGCAGCTTGCAGCAGCAATTGGTGCATTTTTATTTACTTTTGGTCTACCGGTAATTGCTCAAGATGGACATTGTCAATTAATCTACCGTCTTTTTGTCCCCTTGGCCATTCTTGCTTTCCACAATTACACAAAATCACAAAATTTCTACTACCTTACGGTAACGCTGCTGATGGTTTCTCTGCAACTTCTGACCTCTGTTTATAATGGAATTTTTCTCGCTTACTTTCTTTTTTTCTGGGCGATTATTGAGTTAAGAATTATTCCGCTGAATCGAATCAGAAATTTTCTACCACAAGAATATTCTCCACGAAAATCACTGCCAGTTTTAGCTTTAGCAGTAACTATTTTATTAGTTTTTGCGCTCCCTTATTTTGCAGTAAAAAACCTTTATCATTTCGGCAGATCTCTTTTTGAAACGAGCTTAATGATGCCGCGAATACAGAGCTATTTCTTAGGAGATCGATCAAATTTATGGTTTTCTGATTTCACTATTTTTTCGCAAATTCCAGCGCGATGGGAACACCAGATGTTTGTCGGTATTGGCGCCTTGAGCGCCTTATTGTTTTTATTTTTACGCAAAGGATTGATTGAGAAAAATTCTCTCACACAAAAATTTATTTACACTTTGTCTTTGATGATTTTTGTGACGCTATTTTTGGAAGGGTTCTCACTATTTTATTTTTTCGCACTGACAGTTCCTGGAACTTCAGCAATTCGTGCCATATCTCGCGAGATCTTGGTAATGCTATTTCCATTGAGTTATCTGGTAGGTTTTACGATTGATAAAATACGCGGCACAAGCTTCGTTACCTTATCTTCATCAGCATTAGTTTTTATTATTTGTTTCCTCGTTGTTATTGATCCGATTTTTGCTAATAAATCTATCGCATCGCGTAAAGAGTGGGAGGCGAGATTAGATTTATTGCAGTCAAAATTTTCCACACCACTTGATAAATCGAGTATTATCAGCGTTTCATCAAAAACTATTCACCATGAAATAGATGCAATGCTGCTGGCCCAGAAATTGGGGATTAAAACCATTAACGGTTATTCAGGTAACTATCCCAACACACCCAAAACCAACGGTTATGCGCTTTTGGATAATTGCGATAGAGCCAAAGAGAGACTTAAAAATATTGAAACAATAATGCGTTCGACCAAACAAAATTTTTCTCTCGATCGCAGCAAAATTGTTGGAGTCGGATTTCGTAAAAAATGTGACTTTACAATTTCCCGCTAATTTGTTTTTGCGCCATCAAGATGAACTCGGCGACACTCATCACTTGCTGAGTTTCCTCGCCTAATTTTCTTACTGAAACCGTTCCGCTTTCCGATTCTTTTTTCCCGATCGCTAAAATGTACGGAGTTTTTTTCAAAGAATGTTCACGGATTTTATAATTGATTTTTTGAGCGTCGCAATCCAACTCAACTCTGAAGCCGCACGATTTTAATTTTCTCAAAACTTCATGGGCGTAAGAGTCGGAATCATTGGTGATTGTGGCGATTACCATTTGAGTTGGGGCGAGCCAAAGTGGAAATTTTCCGGCGTGGTTTTCGATTAGAATGCCGATGAATCTTTCGAAGCTGCCGAGAATTGCGCGATGCAACATAACCGGATGATGTTTAGAGCCATCTGATGCGATGTAATGGGCGTCTAATCTTTTTGGTAGAATGAAATCAACTTGCAAAGTGCCGCATTGCCATTCGCGACCAATCGCGTCGGTCAAGGTGAATTCAAGTTTTGGTCCGTAAAACGCGCCTTCGCCAGGATTTAATTCGCAATCTAAGTTCGCAGCTTTCACCGCTTCTGACAAAGCATTTTCAGCGCGATCCCATGTTTCATCTGATCCTGTGCGTTTTTCTGGGCGAGTAGAAAATTTTACCTTCACATGTTCGAAGCCAAAATCGCGATAAACTTCTTTGAGTAAGTTGCAGAAATTTATGGTTTCCTCATTGATCTGATTTTCTTCACAAAAAATGTGTGCATCATCTTGAGTAAAGGCGCGAACGCGCATGATTCCGTGAAGAGATCCAGAAGATTCATTGCGATGACAAGAGCCAAATTCTGCCATTCTTAGCGGCAGTTGGCGGTAAGATTTTAGCGATTGATTAAAAATTTGCACATGGCACGGACAGTTCATCGGCTTGATCGCAAGAGTTCTATCTTCACTTTCCGAAACAAACATGTGATCACGGAATTTTTCCCAGTGACCAGATTTTTCCCACAAAATTTTATCGACCATTTGCGGGGTTTTGACTTCAACGTAGTTATTTTTTTCGAGTTTTTCGCGAATGTAATTCTCGATTTCACGATAAATTACCCAGCCTTTTGGATGCCAAAATACCGAGCCTACCGCTTCTTCCTGAACGTGAAATAAATCCATCGCGCGGCCAATTTTTCGGTGATCGCGTTTCTCGGCTTCTTCAATCATATGAAGATGATTCTTCAGCGATTCCTCACTTTCCCATGCGGTTCCGTAAATGCGTTGCAGCATTTCATTTTTTGCATCGCCGCGCCAGTAAGCGCCAGCGAGGTTCATCAATGTCAAATATTTAATGTGTCCAGTGGAAGGCGCGTGCGGCCCGCGACAGAGGTCGATGAAATTACCTTGGCGGTAGAGCGAAATATCTTGGTCAGATGGAATCGAAGCGATGATTTCCGCTTTGTATTTTTCGCCGATCGACTCAAAAAATTTCACTGCATCGTCACGTTTCCAAACTTCGCGAACTAGCGGCTCATCTCGCTTCACGATCTCGCGCATTTTTGCTTCGATCTTTTCTAAATCTTCTAAAGCGAAAGGTTCTTTACGTGCAAAGTCGTAAAAAAATCCATTTTCGATTGCTGGTCCGATGGTAACTTGAACTTCAGGAAATAGCTCTTTCACCGCTTCCGCCATTATATGAGCAGCATCGTGACGAATAATTTCTAACGCATCCACACCAGATTTTGGCGTGATGATTTCAATCTTAGAATCTGCTTCGATTGGGCGAGATAAGTCGCGCAACTCACCATCTACCTTCATCGCCAGCGCAACCTTACCGAGTGAAATTGAGATAGATTTAGCAATTTCTGCGCCAGAAATTCCGCGTGAAAATTCGCGCGCTGCGCCGTCAGGAAAAGTAATTTTTATTTGCACCAGAAGAGAAAAAATGTTTTTGTTGTAAGATATTCCTCGTTGCACCTTGCATAAATACTTGATGGAGGTTTTTTTATTAAAGTGGGGGTGTTGCTATTTTTCATTAAAATTTTGCTGAACGTAACAAATTCGCCGAATGTAACAAATTCATTTACTAAAATAATTGTTTCGCACGAGGTTCATTAATTAAAATCGAGTGTGCTATTTGAATAAGTTTTTGAATAATTATCACAAACTTGTGTTATCGAATATATGCGGTTTTAAGTGGACGCGTGTAAGTAAATTCGAAAGATTTAAGAAAATTAATGCCATCTAAATATATTCTTCAGTTTTGCATCGATTAATATTAGATTATTCTCTGAGCTCTTTTCTTAATTTTGCCTAAAAAAGACTGTTAAATATTTATCAAAAATTATGCCAAATCCAACAAATAAACCATCTGTTATTTTTGGAGACAATCCATCACGGCAGCCATCAGGTCAACCAACAGAGCAATCAACGCCTGAAGTCACTCCAACAGCTAAACCATCTGTTATTTTTGGAGACAATCCA
>CAIQBQ010000090.1 GCA_903870105.1 uncultured Alphaproteobacteria bacterium
AGACCAGTTGCGATTGAATTTGATGTAACCCTTAGTAGCTAAAACAGATATTCTGTCGCTTATTGTTTTGCTGCATCCAAGACCAGCCTGATTTTCAAACTTCTCAGCAAACTGATTTCCGGTGTATAATTTTCCTTTAAAAGATTCGTCAGCAATGAGTTGTAAAATAACATCGCCTTTACGAATCCTTTCTGCATCGAGCTTCTGACCATAATCTTGCTGAATAATTCTTTCAGAAAACGGATTTAATTCGATCCATTTTCCATCAACTTTCTCAACGATTTTTTTCGGAATTGATGAGCCGTTTCTCAGTTCAAAATAAAGATTAATCTTTGCTTCGTGTTCGTTGGGGCGATGCAAAATCAAGCCGCTGGTGTAAAAACTTCTTAGACTTCCGGCGCCGGAAAATGCTTGAAACGGATCATCTTCAACATCCTTCTTTTTTATTTTTTTGGTGTGGTGGCAAAGAATAATTCCGATGTCGGGATTAATCATTGAACGAAGTTTGCCTACGCGATTTTGTAGGAAAAACAACATTGCATTGTTGTCGTTCTCACTGCCGTTTTCTGCGCCGCCATCAAAGACATTTCGAATTGGATCAATACATACAATGTCGGGCGGAGAATCATCGCCAAAACAATTTCTAATCGTGTTGTAAGCCATCTCAACACCATGATCGTTTAAGATGGTTTCAATTTGCGGAGTGGCGCAGAAATTTTTTAATCCGCGATGAAGAATATCTTTTGGGATTTGCAGCTTTTTGATACGCTCGCGCAAGTAGTGATAGCTGATCTCTGATTGCAGGTAAAAAACTTTGAGTGGCTTCGGTGGTTTTAATCCTAAAAAACTCTCTCCTGCTGCGATATGAATCAGGAAATTAATCAGAAAATCACTCTTACCAACTTTCGGCGCGCCGCCAATTAACAACATTCCGCGCGGCGTTAAAAATCTTGGCGAAATTAAATCATCCGGCATCGGGCTGTTATCGTTCCACAAATCATCGCCAAGATAGCGCGGGAATCTTTGCTCAAAACTTTTAGCACTCTCAAAAAGTGAATTGATATTAAAGCCTTCAGCGACAGCATCAAAAGCATCCCACTTATGAGGCTTGTGTTTTGGTGGCGTTATCAGTGAAACGAATGAGGCAACTTTAAGCAGGTGCGCAGCAACTTTCTGCGCGTATTCTTTTCCAGCTTCGTCATTGTCTGGCCAGATGATTACTTCTTTCCCCAGGAGCGGCGACCAGTCAGTTTTATTGATTGGAGCATTCGCGCCAAACATTGCGGTTGTGGCAGTGAAGCCATAAGCAATCAAACTGTCGGCGGATTTTTCACCTTCGACAAGAATGATTTTTTTTGCCGCAGTGATTCCAGGAATATTGTAAAGTGGCCGTGGATCAGGAGATTTTGCTTTGCGATTTTTTACATCCCAAACTCTAAACTCTTTTCCATCTTCGGTGTCGTAGCGGTAAACGCAGGCGCTGATGCTTCTCCGCTGACATACACATTGTCCCACACAGTGGTAGGTTGACCCTCATTATCAGGATTATACGCATAAACACCGGCGTCGCCGCTCTGGCTCCCCTCCCCGC
>CAIQBQ010000091.1 GCA_903870105.1 uncultured Alphaproteobacteria bacterium
CACTCAATGCCCAAAAAGATTCTAATGGCAATGGCGGCAACATCACCAACCTCGGTGCCACAATTAAAGGCGGAGATCTCGTTTACTTAACCGCCGAAAACAACATCACGAACAAAGCCCTAATCGATTACAAAATTAACGGAAACTCAGTAAACCCAAGCTTCACTGGTAACGCCGCATCTTACTTGAGTTCTCTCTCTTCCACCGAAGATCTAATCACCTCATTCACCGCTAACAACATCCGCTCAACTTTAGTTTCTCAAGGAGTAATAGAATCCGGTGGCAACATCGTCCTAGTCGCAAACAACGACATCAACAATCAGGGATCTAAAATCACCAGCGCAGGAAGTACTCTTCTTGAAGCAACAAATGGCGACGTGAACATCGCTACTTCAATTCTTCGTGACAGAACCTTCTCAAGTGGTGGCTCAAGAAAAAAGAATTGGGAAAAAACACTCGATATAACCACTAATCTTCAAAGTGAAATCACTTCCGGAGCAGATATTTATTTAACCTCCGGCGATGACATCCTTCTCCAAGCTGGAAAACTAAATGCCGCAGACAATATCGAGATCACCACCGGAGATGATTTAATTTTAGCTACCGCTACCAACTCCAGATTCTCTCAATCCAAAACTAAAGACAAAGGCACCTTCACCTTCAAGAATTCTGATGTTGGAGGAATCGCAACCACTATCCTTAACAGTGAAATCAACACCAACATTAACAACGATAGCACTGGATCTTTAACCCTCAATGTAGGAGGCGAAGCCTTAGTTCAATATAACTCCAAAGACTGGGATCACACGAGTAACGACGCTCCAACTGCAACAAACCTAATTTACCTAAAATCCCTCAAAGACCAAATCGCCGAAACCAAAATCACCTTCGATCCGCAAACAGAAATGCAGAAGAATTGGGATGAGTTGAATCGTGGATTAACAAGCACAGGACAAGTCTTAATCGCAATAGCCGCAGCCGCAGTAGCGGTCGGAACCGGAGGAATTGGAGCCGGAGTATCAGGAGCCATGATGACTGCAGGCGCCACCGCCGCAGCGACTACAGCAACAGTCTCCGCAACTAATGCCAGCATGAACACCGATGGAAGTCTCTTTAGATCTCTCGACGACGTAGGTAAAACAATCTTCAAAGACACTACAAATAAAGACTCTCTTAGTAACATTGCAGTGTCCGCAGCGGCTGCCGGAATCTCAAAAGGAGCGACGCAAGCATCAGGATTCAATAGCGCAACTGCATCTTCTACTGCAAGAACAGGACAAAGAATCGCCAGCAACGCCGCAATCTCTTCAGGAAAAATCGGAATCAATGTTGCTGCTTACACAGTTGTCAATTCTGCGATTAACGAAGTGTCTTTAACAGACTCATTCAAAGACCAAGACACCAAACTTCTAGTAGCTCAATTGCTAGGAGAAGTAGGAGCGAAAGAAATTGGTAGAGCAGCTCACACAAATAAAATATCTCAATCAGAACAGTTGGCACTTCACGGAGCGCTAGGTTGCGCGCTAAGCGCAGGAGCAGGAGGAGGTTGTTCATCAGGCGCCGCGGCGGGAGTTACTTCGGAATATCTAGCAAACAAAGCCTACAGTAATGGAGCTAACTCAGGACAAGCGATTGGAATTGGGCAAGCAAGTGGAGCGGTGATGGCTCTTCTAATTTCCGCAGTGCAAGGGAGAGATGATGAGAAGATGGCGAAGGATACAAGTCTTGGGAATTTTGTTGGGGGAAATGCGGTGGTGAATAATTTGACTTTTTATGAGCCAGGAACTGGAAGTAATCCAAACAAAGTTGATAAGGAATTCATCAAAGCGATGGAGGATACTTTTGGAGAAAAAGTAATTATTCTTCCCGAAGATCTTGAGAATACTAATGAATCAAGAGTTGCTCAAGGCAAGCAGCTTGCTGATGCGATTAAGAATTATGTTCTTCAGCCTAATGAACCAATCAACCTTATCGGTCATTCTCATGGAGGAAATGTAATCAAAGAAGCGACCAATTTTGATCTTGGTGGTAAAAAAATTGACACAGTAATCTTTCTTGGAACTCCGCATCGCAGTGATTACCAGTTTGGCTTCGGTTCTGTTACTCAAAATGCTAAACTCATCAATCTTTATGATGTAAACGATGGGATGCAGAGTAGGGGTGGATTGAGTATGGATGGTGAATTGTTAATTTCTTTCGTGAGAGGTATTGGATCCTACATTAACGGATCCACATCTTCAGAAAAAGTAATTAGCGATTTCAGCAATATTCAAATTGAGCAAACCACTAAACATGAAATTTGGGATTGGAAAACAGGAGTTATCAACAGTTACGAAATCCCGTTTGGACCAATTCAAAGTCACATCAATTTAGATACGGCGTCAGTTTGGAATCAGCATGTAAAACCAGAATTAGCAGGAGACAAGAGATGATCAGAAAGTTTTTGAAAAACAATTGCATGATGCTTTGTGCAATCATTGTTTATTTTGTTTTATGTTTTGTCGATGGTCAGATATTGGCGGCGTCGGCTTTTATATTGATGGTAGCACAAGTTTTGTTTTGGATTAGAAAAAAATTAACACATCACGTGCGGACAAATTTTTATTTATTGGTGTCCACGCTTTTCATTTTTTTGCTACAAGATAAGGGGGTTTCAGGTGAGGGCTTTCCATACTTCGTGATTGCTTTTTGCTTTTTATTTTTTCAGTTCTTTGTCTGGCTTGTTATTGGCATTCAGAAGCTTCTTATCTACTTCAAACAACATCCTAAATAATCCAATTATGACAAATTAACTTCCTATTTTTACTACCAAAACCCCTGCTTTTATTGGTTGCTTTAGATGTCATAGAACCTTGCAACCATTAGGCTACCACTCATTTTTTAACCAACTAACTCAACTAAAAAAATATGAAAAAACTTTTTACCCTATCATTGTTTCTTGCTGTTTGTTCTTGTGCCACAGTGTTTAATAGTGGATCGCAAACAATGATCGCTAACCCATCAAACGTAGATGCTGAGGGCGTGGTGGTGGATGTTACTACAAGTTCAGGATCATATAAAACCAAACTACCAGCCACTATTATTTCCGCTCCGTCAACATTTTCTGATATTAAAATCAGAGTAAGTGACAAGTGCTACGAAAACGCAGAAGTGAAAGTTAGAACAGGCATTACCCCTTCTTATTGGGTCAATATCTTGATCTGGCCGGGTCTAATCATTGATGCTCTTGATGGCTACATGTGGAAATTTGACTCTCAAACCATAGTGCCAACAACAAAATTAGACAAATGCGGAAAATAATTTTTCTCTACTAAGTCAGCCAGCGGCCATGAAATGATCGTTGGTTTTCTAAACTCCCTCCATAAGCCAAAGCATCATTCACATGTTAAAAGAAATTTTTTCAGCAGGAGCTAAATCCATATTTTCAATTTTAGTTATAACGTTTTTAACCAGTTGTGCTGGCACTGTTTCTTTGGAACAAATGCGCAAAGAGACAGAGAATTTTCAACTGCCAAAAACTCCAGATGAAAAGTCGGCGATTGTTTACGTAGTGCGTCCGAGTATGGTCGGAACCATCGTGCGATTTAATGTTTTCTTGGATGATAAGGAATATAGTTCAGAAATGGGTTACAATAGAGGCGCTCAATATATCTATTTTAAAGTTACTCCTGGGCAGCATCGCATTTTTTCTAAAGCTGAAAATTGGGATGAGATTGGGATCGATGCCCAAGCAGGCAGAACATATTTTATCCAACAATTTTCTAAGATGGGGATAATTATGGCGCGAAATTCACTTAGCCAAACAACTGAAGATCAAGGCAAATATTTCGTAAAAGAATCTAAACCCGGAACTATCTATAAAACTGAGAAATAGCCTGATTTTATCTTGGTATAAAAATTCAAACCGATGGCTCAAAAAATGAGTCATCGGTTTTTTTAAGATTAATTTTTTGATCGAAATTTCCGAGCGAGAT
This sequence comes from uncultured Alphaproteobacteria bacterium, assembly GCA_903870105.1. Lineage (GTDB taxonomy): Bacteria > Pseudomonadota > Alphaproteobacteria > Rickettsiales > UBA1997 > UBA2645. The sequence goes on from CAIQBQ010000091.1 coordinate 3,975, forward strand.
ATTACCAGGATCAATCGCTCTTTCTGAGCGGGTTGAAAGGCTTGATAATGCTATGAAAACGAACCCGAATTTTTTGGAAGATTTAGTTTCGACTAGTCACATTTACATAAAATTTCAAACTCTATGGAAGATCGAGCCCGCCAGATTAAGAGTTAAAAAAAACTTAAAGCAGATTCTCATTCCAAGTTCCAGGCTACAACAAACCTGTTCCGTCGTGGTATTTTAAAACTAATTAAAAGAGGACTGAGTGAAAAAAAGAGTTTTGAATTTTGTTAAGAGGTTTCCGTTAACTTCTTATGCATTGATGACAATTTCTCTTTTGACGTTGGCTAATGTTTTTAATTTTCAATATGATGAGCCAGTTTTGGGTGTGGTAGCTACTGTTTTTGGGATTGGACTTTATTACATGGTGACATCCGTAGAATCTGTTTTGGTAGCATTAAATATTGTTCATAATTCTGTTAAATCTGATCATTTTCATCTCTTAGTAAACACCGCTTTGGCTGTGCTAATTTTGTTTCTTTTAGATGTGTTGTTTTTTCATGTTATCCCAAAGCTACTGATTAGACTTGATGCTGTCCTCAAATCAAAACTCACCAAAACCCAGCGAGAAAAATGATTTTGCTAAAACCATTAGAAACCCAACTCCCATCTAGCCTTGCAACAGGCTAAAGAGATTTTGCGCCCGGGCGCAAAATCTTCACAACCACTCACCAATAATCCAGAGACAGTGTACCTAATTCCAACAAATTTCTCACAACACTTCTCCTCGTTTTTGATACAGCACCCATCCCCAACCCTTGCCATTCCAACATCCAAAAAAACTACTTCTCAGCTGCCGCTCCGGCAGCTTTACGGAAATGGCCTAAAATTCTCGTCGTAATTTTCTTTACAAAGTTTTGACACGCCTGGTTTTTCTGGTGCTGAATTTGACTTTGCTGGTGGTGAATATGAATATCTCCGCAGGATAAATCTTCGCCCTCTAAAATTTACATACTCGCCATCTTTCAGCAAGTGTCGCAATTTCTTACGGCGCGCATAAATCTTTTAAAAAACTATTTGCCTTATCTTTTGTTTTGAGCGGCAACACTTCGTATAACTAGATTATGGATTTATGATGATCATTTTTCATGATTTTTTCACAGAAATTTTCGTCATCTGTAAATAAGTCAAAATAGAAAAATTTAGCTGCCAACACTCAACGCAATAGCGTAATTAGAATCTCCGCGCCTCACAAAAATAAAAAGTTTTTTAGTGGTTTTTGCAGTTTCTTCGATGATTTCTTTGAGATGATCAATTGATTTAAGCGGCGTTTGATTCACCGAGATAATCATGTCGCCAACCAAAACTCCTTTTTCTGCCGCTTCTGATTTTGGATTAATTTCAACCACAAGAATGCCTTCAATATTTAGCTCGTTTTTATCTTTTTTGATTTTGCTTTTGAATTCAGCAAGGCCGAGCCCGAGAAGTTGACCAGAGGGTTTAAGACCTTGCTTCTTTTCTAAAATTTTTGCCTCAGGAGTTTTGATTGGTTCTACGCGCATCTTTTCAACTTTGACTTTGAGAGTTTTATTTTTGCCTTGACGCCACACCACAACCTTCGCGCTGCTGCCGATTGGATATTGCGAAACTGTTTTTGGTAAAAGCTTCATCTCGGTAATTTCTTGATCATGGAATTTTAGAATGATGTCAGTCGGTAAAATTCCAGCCTTGTCTGCTGGTCCGCCTTTAACCGTGTCGACAACGAATGCACCACGTGCTTTTTCTAATTTCATTGATTCAGCGATATCTTCTGGAACATCTTGTACAGAAATTCCGATCCAGCCTCGCGTAACTTCGCCATTTTCTTTTAGCTGCCTGATTACTTGCGCAACATTTGAAGAAGGAGTAGCAAAACCAATGCCAACATTACCACCAGAGGGCGAGAAAATTGCAGTGCTCATTCCAATTACTTCACCCTTGCTGTTAAACATTGGGCCGCCGGAATTTCCTTTATTTATCGCCGCATCAGTTTGAATAAAATCATCACCTTGGCCATTATTAATGTCGCGGCCACGAGCTGAAACGATGCCGACAGAAACTGATCCACCAAGGCCGTAAGGATTACCGACGACGATTGTCCAATCACCAATTCGCGCCTTAGTTGAATCGCCAAACTTTACTGCTTTTAACTCTTTTTCGGGATTAATTTTAAGCAAGGCGATGTCGGTTTTTTTGTCGACACCAATTACTTTGGCTTTGTGTTTTGAGCCATCATCAAGGGCCACTGTAATTTCATCAGCTTCTTCAATTACATGATTGTTAGTAACGACAAAGCCGTCTTTTGAAACGATAAATCCTGAACCGATTGAAGAAATTTTTTTCTTCGAACCATTGCTACGAAATTGCTCTTCGAGTTGTTTGCGTAAATCATCGAAGAGCGGAGTTTTTGGTAGCTCTCCAAGCACTATTTGATCAACACTCACATTGCCAGTTTGCACTTCTTGAGTTGCAGAAATATTAACAACGCTTGGAATTAAATCTTCAACGACATCAGCAAAACTAGCCATCACGACTGGTTTAGGCGGAACTTCTGTCACTTTTTTATTTTCAGCAAACGCTTGTGAAGAGAATAAAAATAAACTTAAGGCTAAAAAAAGTTTTTTCATAAATTTAGTTCTTAAAGAAGGTTTGTTTTCTGCAAAAATAGCCTCGTCATTGTGGTGCAAAATGACAGCCATTATTATTCTGGATTCTGCCACTTAGCTTCTTTCCTCGCGATAACGCGGTAGAATGAATTGGTTATTTAGCGCTGTTAAAATATTTAAAAAATTCGCTGTCTGGTGAAATAATCATTTTGGTTTTTTCTGGTTGGAAAGCGGTTTTGTAAGCAATCATCGAGCGGTAAAAATCAGCAAATTCTGGATCGCGTCCAAAAGATGAGGCGTAGATTTTTATCGCTTCTGCTTCGCCATTTCCTCGTGTTAAATCTGATTTCTTTTTGGCTTCGGCAAGGATGATTGTTTTTTCTTTGTCAGCTTCGGCACGAATTTTTTGTGCTTCTTCTGCGCCATTAGCCCTGATTTCGCGCGCTTCTTTTTCACGTGCAGTTTGCATGCGAGCATAAATTGCGTCAGAATTTTCTTTCGGTAAATCAGCGCGCATAACGCGCACATCAACTATTTTAATACCGAAAATTTCTGAAGAAGTGCTGACTACTTCTTTAATTTTTTTCATCACATCGCCACGATTTTCAGTGAGTAATTCGCTCAAAGTAACTTCGCCAATTACTTGGCGCAGGCTTGAATCAAGAATCCCAGATAGCTTGCTTGAAAGTCCGTAATTATTTCCGACTGTCGTATAAAATTTTAGTGGATCGATAATTTGATATTTGGCGAAGGCGGTGATGATAAGGCGCTTCTGGTCGGAAGCGATGACTTCTTGTTCGGCGATACTTAAATCAATGATACGCTTGTCGAAGAAAACTGCATCTTGTAGAAGTGGAATTTTAAACTTAATGCCCGGGCTTTTAATGGTACGAATTGGCTCGCCAAATTGTAAAATTAGAACCTGTTGTCTTTGATCGACGGTAAACATCGCGCCAAAAAAAATTACGAAAGCAACGGCCGAGCCGATTAAAATTTTTTTAGTTTTTTTGTTCATTATTGTTTTGATTTTACGCGAGGTAATTTTAATTTAACTTTCCCGAGCGCAACCGAAAATGTGCCCGGAAAATATGTCGGGGTATGTTGTTTAGTTGTGTCTTTCTCCCCAACGTCTCTCCAAATATTTTTAGGTTTTAAATCATGAGTAAAGCAAAAACTTTCCCCCCTGAGGCTTTTTCGTCTGCAACAGATTCTGCAAAGGCTTCAGCCATCCTCGAAAGAATCAAGAATGACGACATTAAATTTGTTGATTTTCGCTTCTCTGATTTTTCTGGTAAATGGCTGCATATTTCTCACTGCGCAGATGCAGTTGGTGAAGAAGAGTTAGTTAAAGGAGTTGCTTTCGATGGATCATCAGTAGGCGCTTGGAAAGAAATTAACGAGTCAGACATGATAATGTTGCCACAACTTGACTCTGCTTTTCTTGATCCATTCACAACTCATCCGACTCTAGTTTTGATCTGTGATGTTTTCGAGCCAACAACTAACTCTCGCTACGATCGCGATCCGCGTAACACTGCAAAAAAAGCTGAAGAATATTTACGAGAAAGCGGAATTGGCGACGTTGCTTATTTTGGTCCGGAACCAGAATTTTTTGTATTTGACGATGTTCGTTACCAAACCGGTACTCACGGAAATTCTTACTCAATTGATTCCGAAGAATCTCCGCATAATTCAGGCAAAGTAATTGAAGGTGGAAATCTTGCTCGCAGATCTCAAATCAAAGGCGCTTATTTCGATTCAACTCCTCTTGATTCTGGGCAAGATCTTCGTTCTGAAATTGTTGAAACCATGCGAGCAGTCGGTTTAACTCCGCTATTGCATCATCATGAAGTTGCGAATTCGCAATTCGAAATCGGTTTCAAATATGACACCCTAACGAGCACCGCAGACAATATTCAAAAATTCAAATATGTTGTTCACAATGTTTGCCAAACTTACGGCAAAACTGCGACCTTCATGCCAAAACCAATCTTCGCTGATAACGGCTCTGGAATGCATGTTCACCAATCAATCTGGAGAAATGGTGAAAATCTTTTTCAAGGAAATGATCACGCGAACTTGTCTGAATTAGCTTTGTTTTACATTGGCGGAATCATCAAGCATGCAAAAGCAATCAACGCTTTTTCTAATGCTACAACAAACAGCTACAAGCGCTTAGTTCCTGGTTACGAAGCTCCGGTTCTTTTGGCTTACTCAGCAAAAAATCGTTCAGCTTCAATTCGTATCCCGCACGTTACTAACGAAAAAGCGCGTAGAATTGAAACTCGTTTCCCAGATCCTGCATCCAATCCTTACTTAACTTGCGCCGCTCTACTTATGGCCGGACTTGATGGGGTGAAGAATAAAATTCATCCGGGTGAGCCAAGAAACAAAGATCTTTACCATCTTCCAGAAAAAGAATTGAAGAAGATTCCAACAGTTTCTCGCTCGCTTCGTGATGCATTAATTGCACTCGATAAAGATCGCGAATTCTTGCTTGCTGGTAACGTTTTCACCAATGATCAAATTGACGCTTACATCTCTTTGAAAATGAAAGAAGTTGAGCGTTATGAACAAATGCCACATCCAGTGGAATTCGAAATGTATTACAATAACTAATTCAATTGAGGCCATGCTGAGCTTGTCGAAGCATGGCCTCAAATGCCATCCCTAGAAAAAGCTTAGGGTGGCTCATTCAAACTCCTAAAATGAAGATCAAATCTAATAAGAATCTAAACACTGTCCTCTGCTTTGCAGATGGCAGTTTTTTTTTGGGCAAAGGAATCGGCAAGAAAGGTGAGACAATCGGAGAAATCTGTTTTAATACCTCAATCACCGGCTACCAAGAAATTTTAACCGACCCATCTTACGCTGGACAAATCATTAATTTCACCTTTCCGCATATTGGTAATGTTGGTTGTAATATTGATGATGCTGAAGCACAAAAAGTTTTTGCTTGCGGCTTAGTAGTTCGTGAAGACATCACTCTTGATTCAAATTTTCGCAGCGAAGGCTCGCTAAATTCTTGGTTAGTAAAAAATAAACTAATTGGAATTTGTGGCGTTGATACTCGTGCAATCACTCGTCACATCAGAAAAAAAGGCGCGGGAAATGTGATCATTTCTTATTTTCCCGAAGGCAAAGAAATCGATACAAAAAAACTCGCAGACAAAATTAAAAAACTTCCCGACTTAAGTGGTGCAGAGCTTTGCTCAATTGTTTCGACAAAAAAATTCTATACCTGGAAAACAAAAACCATTTCTCTCGCCAAGGTTGAAGCGCAAAAATTCCTTCATGGTTACAAAGCTGTGGTGATCGATTATGGAGTGAAAGAAAATATTTTAAATTGCCTCGCAGATCACGGTTTTAAGGTTGTTGTCCTGCCAGCAAAATCATCTTTTGCGGAAATCATGAAGCAAAAACCCGACGGAGTATTTTTGTCTAATGGCCCAGGAGATCCTGAAGCGACTGGAAAATACGCGGTTCCAGTAATCAAAAAAATTCTTGAAAATAAATTGCCAATTTTTGGAATTTGCATGGGGCATCAATTGCTCTCGATTGCTGCTGGGCTTAAGACGGTGAAGATGTTTCAAGGTCATCGCGGTGCTAATCATCCAGTAAAAAATCTGCTGACCGGTGCGGTTGAAATCACCAGCCAAAATCACGGCTTTTGCGTTTCCGATAAAAAAATTCCTCAAGAAATTTTAGATAATATTGAAGTGACTCACATCTCACTTTTTGACAAA
>CAIQBQ010000092.1 GCA_903870105.1 uncultured Alphaproteobacteria bacterium
AGTCGGATTGAAGGGGGAAGTTCAGAGCTTGAAATGAGAGTTCCGAGAGATCCCGAAGCCTATACTCTAGCTGTTCAATCTTCGGGCTCCTCAACTGATATAGATGGAGTTATTAATCCGATTCTAGAAGAAGATTCACAGCTTGAAGAGGGTACTTCGCCTTCTGCTCCTAAAGCAAACCTAGCAGCTTCTTCAGCTAGAGGTTTAGCTCCGTTGAGGTCCACTGGTAGGTTTGAAGAATAAGAATTATAAGCCCCTGAGAAAGAGAGTAGATAGATAATTTTCAAATCTACTATTTCCAAATATAAGACAAACCACTGTGCCATAAAAGCCTAGCTAGACTTTTATGGCACGTCTCCGATCTGATCACCAAAGCTGTACAAAATGTCTGTGACTGAGTTTAAAAGTCAGCAATAGCGTTAAGTTTCTAACTTTTATTATTACTGAATACATTCATCTTTCGTCCGACAAAATTATCATTAGAGACAGGTGCTGAATCAGTAATTGTTAAAAATTATAACTGATTTCAGTTGTTAATCTGAGATGGAGATATTGTTAAAAAAGCAGAATTTATCGCTTAAGAATTTTGCAAATTATTTGCTGAGAAATTCAAAAAATCTCCGCTAACTTTTGCTGATTATGCTTCCAAGCAAAATGCAATTTTCAAAACTTTTCCCGATTGGTTAGAACTAATCTTGTTCTTTTGTGAATTTTTATAAGAGAAATAGTCTATTTGATTGATTGAGGTTTTGAGCAAAACTGAGTTAACCACATAAGCAAAATGGTTAAATCTTACATTAGACAGGTTTTGAGTTCATTTTTGTTTAAAATTACACAAAGGAGTTAGTTGGATGCCAATCAAAATCCCCGATCACCTGCCGGCAAAAAATATTTTAAGTAAAGAAAATATTTTTGTTATGAATGAGAGCGAGGCTTTTCATCAAGACATACGCCCATTGCGGATCGTTATTCTTAACTTGATGCCTACAAAGGAAATAACAGAAACACAAATACTACGATTATTAGCGAATACGCCGCTGCAAGTTGAGTTTGTCTTGCTGCACCCCAAAACACATACCTCGAAAAATACATCCACTGATCATCTGGAAGCTTTTTATAAAACATTTGATGACATTAAGCATGAGCGTTTTGATGGGATGATTATAACGGGGGCGCCGGTAGAACAACTGGAGTTCGAGGAAGTAAGTTATTGGGAAGAGTTGCGACAAATTATGGATTGGAGCAAGAAATTTGTGACTTCAACGCTTCACATATGTTGGGCAGCTCAAGCCGGACTAAATCACCATTATGGTGTGAAAAAATATTCATTGGATAAAAAGTTATTTGGAGTTTTCCGACACACCATCAGTTGCAACAATGTCGTGCTTTTGAGAGGTTTTGACGAGGAGTTTTATGTGCCGCAATCTCGTCATACCGAAGTGCGACGCGAAGATATTGAGCGAATTGAGGGTGTTGAAATTTTATCGGAATCGGATGAGGCCGGTGTTTACATCGTATCATCAAATGGAGGTAGGCAAATTTTCGTTACAGGTCATTCGGAATATGATCCGTTAACGCTTAAGCTGGAATATGATCGAGATGTAGATAGGGGCTTTGACATCGCTATCCCGAGCAATTATTATCCCAACAATGACGCGACGCAGGTGCCAGTCTCTAAATGGCGAGCGCATGCAAATTTATTATTTTCCAACTGGCTCAATTATTATGTTTATCAAAAAACACCTTTTGATTGGAACATTTAAACGATGCCGCATGCCGAGAGCAATTTATGAGTAAGATAAAAATAGAAAGCCGTTTAGCGCAAATAGGTTCGATCTCGGAACCGGTTACCGGAGCCATTAGCTTCCCCATTTATCAATCAACAGCGTTTCGCCATCCTCGCTTAGGTCAGAGCACAGGTTTTGATTATGCGCGAACTAAAAGTCCAACACGCACAGTACTTGAGCAAGCTATAGCCGAGCTCGAAAGCGGAGATGCTGGCTTTGCCAGCAGTTCAGGCATGGCTTCCCTTCAAACTATTTTTGCTCTTTTTAGTCAGGGAGATCATTTGCTTGTATCGCTTGATCTCTACGGAGGCACATATCGCTTGCTTGAAAAGGTGATTAGCCGATTTGGTGTGACCGCTACTTATGTTGACACAAATGATTTGGAAGCATTGAAAGCAAATCTTCAGCAAGGGACAAAAGCTGTTTTAATTGAAACGCCAACTAACCCGCTGATGATGATAACCGACTTGTCAAAAGTATGTGCCTGGGCAAAGAGCCGCGGTCTTATTTCTATTGTTGACAACACTTTGTTAACGCCATTTTTTCAGCGCCCGCTTGAGCTTGGCGCTGATATTGTCATTCACAGTGCAACTAAATACTTAGGTGGACATAATGATGTACTTGCAGGATTAATCGTAACTAAAGGAAAGGATCTGTCAGAGCGAATCGCTTTTTTACATAATACGATAGGTGCCGTATTAGGACCTCAGGATAGTTGGTTAATGATGAGAGGAATGAAAACGTTAGCGCTTCGGATGGAGCGCCACCAATTCAATGCAATAAAAATGGCTTCGTTTCTTTCGAAGCACCCAATGGTTGACCAGGTTTACTATCCGGGTTTAGAAAACCATCCGCATTACGATATTCAAAAATGTCAATCCTCTGGCAACACGGGAATTCTTTCATTTAAAATGAAAGATGCGCGCAATATTGAATCAATCTTACGCAACATTCGTTTAATTGCTTTTGCTGAAAGTTTGGGAGGTGTTGAATCTTTGATGACCTATCCCGCTGTGCAAACACACGCCGATATTCCAGAAGAAATTCGCCGTCAAATTGGTGTGGATGATAGATTGTTGCGTTTCTCTGTGGGGATTGAGCACATAGAAGATTTGATTGCTGATATTTCCAGAGCTTTCGATGTGGCGCAAAATGAATTAGTAACAAGTGTCTAAAAATTTTAACACTTAGAGTTACAAGAATAGGATTAATCTCTTGCTAACCCATGCAAATCAAGGTTTCAGCAGATGAAGAGTTTTGAATTTAGGGCTTGGTTGAGATTGGGCGTATCTTTAAAAGTGCCCTTAAAATCCAACCCTGCCAACCCCAGGTAATTTTAAGGCCGGATGCAGAAAATCTATGCCAAAGGACAAGCCAATAATATTAATTTCGAGTCCTTCGACCAATCCTAAAATTATTCCAAACATTCCAAAAAGAGAAAATTGTACGCCGGTTTTTGATTCAGAAATCGCAAAAAATTTCACGCCATTTTTGTCGCAAATCCAATCTTTGCCAATCGCATTGTTTGGCAGCGCAATTTTTAAATCGGGAATTTTGCGAATAACATGCGAGAGAAAAGTGTTACTGTTGGGGCCTGGGTAAGCGCGGTAGAATTTTTGGTAAGGGTAAGATTTAGTCGCCGCTTGAATTTGCGGAATTAATTTTTCAGCTTCTTCACCCGCGGCAGAATAAATAATTTCTGGTCTCGCGTCAAACCAGCGGCGGTCAGGCTGGTCTGGCTTCACCACCACAACTCCATCGGCGCCAAAATAAGCGCCCCACAAAACCACCTGGTAAACTAAATAGCTTTCAGCATTTTTTTCTTTGGTGGCAATCCAAGTGTGCTGACTGAATTTGCCGCGCCACGAATAGGCTTTGGCGCTGTAAAATTGCACTTGAGCTTCTGGCGTTTCTTGGGGTGGGGCTACTAAATTGGCGCTTTCGCGACTAGCTTTGTCCCACGTGTTGATTCCCGCTTTTGGGTTAAAATAAATCAGCGCGAAAGTAAAAAGAATCAGAAGCAAAAGAAGCATTTTTGATTTTTTGGTTTGAATTGATTTTAAAAAAATTTTTAGTTTGAAAATACCGTTCATTTTGTGAAATGAATTTGAATTTTATCTTTAAGTTGAAAATTCGCGCGCTGCGCCGTCAGGAAAAGTAATTTTTATTTGCATCAAGAGAGGAATGTTTTTGTTGTAAGTTTCTCATTGCACCTTGCAGAGATGATTGATGGAGGTTCTTTTACTACAGTAGAGGTGTTGCTATTTTTCATTAAATTTTGCCGGATAGCTCTTATATTTCGCCACTAATTATTACGATAATTTACTTTTCTTGCTCCTTATAGGCTTCAAGAATTTTTATAATTAAGCCGCCAAACTTTGCTTTGAGCTCTTTGCATCTGCTCGTGTTATGTAATTCTAAACCTTTTTTTTCACTCTTAATTAATCCGGCTTCACGCAAAATTCTGAAGTGATTTGATAGTGTGGATTTTGGCATTTTCTTATTTTTAATTTTCAGAAAATTGGAGCAACTTTGTGAACAATCGCCTTCAGAAATTTCCATAAAAATTTGCACGCGCACAGGATTGGAAAGGGCGTGGAGAATTGCCTCAACTTTGATATCTTTCATTTTTGGATTGTGGATTGGACGCATTTTTAAATGATAAGGTTTATTCGAGAATGATATTGAACTTAATTTTTACTAGTTCATAAAATCGGAACTATAAAACTAAATTCCTAGAAAGTTTTCAAGTTAGTAAAAACCAAAAAATAAATTTTATGACAACCCTGTTTGATTCGCTAAAAATTGGTGACCTAACTTTGCCAAATCGCCTAGTGATGGCGCCGCTTACCAGAATGCGCAGCAAACAGCCAGGAGACGTTCCTCAAGAAATAAACGTTAAATATTACGCGCAACGCGCAACAGCTGGCCTGATAATTTCTGAGGCAACACAAATCAGCCAACAAGGTAAGGGATATCCAGCAACTCCCGGAATTTATTCAGATGAGCAAGTTGCAGGCTGGAAGGCTGTGACTGAAGCAGTTCACAAAAAAGATGGCAGAATTTTTTTACAACTTTGGCATGTCGGCAGAATTTCACATCCATCGCATCAGCCAGGTGGAGCAGCGCCTGTAGCACCTTCTGCAATTGCAGCAAAAAACAGTGGAACTTACACAGCAGAATTTAAGCCAACAGAAATTCTCACGCCACGCGCGCTTGAAACCGCAGAAATTTCTGGCATTGTTGCTGATTTTAAAAAAGCAGCGCAAAACGCCAAAGAAGCGGGTTTTGATGGTGTTGAAGTTCACGGCGCCAACGGATATTTGCTCGATCAATTTTTACAAGATGGCTCAAACAAAAGAACCGATCAATATGGTGGGTCAATTGAAAATCGGGCCAGACTTTTGCTTGAAGTAATGGACGCCGCAATTTCAGTTTGGCGCGCGGGCAGAGTTGGCGTTCGTCTATCGCCTTACGGAACTTTCAATGATGTTAGCGACAGCGATCCAGAAAAATTATTTTCCTATGTTTTAGAAAAACTAGATGAAAGAAAAATTGCTTTCGTAGATTTGATTGAGCCAAGATCATCAAGCGCTGGCGGCGCAGAAGTGGAAGTAAAAAACGCACCAAACACAGCAAATATTTTCCGCGAAAGATTCAAAGGTGTGCTAATTTCAGCTGGCGGATACAACCCTGAACTTGCTAAAGAAGTAGTTGAAAATGGCAAAGCTGACGCAGTTTCTTTCGGCCGATATTTCATCTCAAACCCAGATTTGGTTCGCAGAATTAAAGAAGAAAAAGAACTAAACGAATATAACCGCGCTACATTTTATGGCGGCGGAGAAGTTGGTTATACTGATTATCCATTTTTGGGCTAAAGCGCTAAGTCGTGAATAGAGTCGCTAAGTTTAATCACGTCATATTCGACGGGATTAAAATTCGGATTGTTGAGACTCTCCCAAATCCCCAGAAATTTAACGGTATCGCCAAGTCGCAACCAGTTTCTGAAGACATTCAGAGCGATACGAATTTACCCATAAATAAAAATGCCATTAAGATTTAGTAGCCTAGGAATCGAAGATGATTTTGTTATGCAAAAAGCGGTTGCTGATTCTGACGGTTGGGAAGAAATAAAACCTGATTGCGTAAAAAATTTACTAAAAAAATCCCTTAGCGAAACTCAATTATGATAACAGTATTTTTTGATGGGAAATGCGGATTATGTTTCAAAGAAATCAGCTACTATCGCAAAATTGCCCCAGATGAAATCTTTATTTGGCAGGATATCACAAAGTCCGCGGACGATCTAAAGGCTAATGGGATAAGTCTTTCTAAAGGTTTAAAACTTTTACACGTTGAAAATAAACCAAGTTCAAAACTTCTAACCGCTCAAGCGGTCGCCAAAGTTCGATACTTTTTTGATGAATTCAATGTTTTAGAGGGTTGCCAGAAAATCACTTAGCCAAGTGGGGGCGGAGAGAAGGAGGGAATTTCTACTAAAATGGAGATCGGAAAACAAAGTGGTAAGAAAAGATTAATCTTGCGAAAGACCTCTAGAAATCGGTCTGGAAGCTCAATGATGAATTTGAAGACAAGCCAAATTTTTTCGAGTTCGAAAAAATTGAGTGGCTCCCAACTATTGATGAGTTTTGAACTTTCTATGTGGAGATAAGGAATGCCATGCAGACGAAATTTGAAAGAAATCTATCGCGGCGCTTTTAAAATCTTTTCTCCCATCCATATCAAAAATACTGAAACACCAAAGAGTGGAAGCAGGAATCCGACTAATATAATCAGGGCAATTATTTGTTTTGGTAATTTTACATTATCAGGCAAGGAGGGTGCTCCTAAAGATTTGTAAGGCTTGCGTTTCCACCACGTTGTAAAACCGGTTATCATCAGCATTAAAAGCAGAATTACTGCTGTTAAATTAAGTAACTGATTTGCTTTTCCAAAAAGCCGGCCTTCATGAAAAGATACTCCAAGCGAAGTTAATCTTCCGACTTTTCCCAGATCGTTGAAGCGATATTGGTCAAGAATCTCGCCGCTTTTGCGGTCAAAGAATATGTAAGCAACATTTTTGGCATCTCCGCCGTGACGAAGTGGCATTAAGGCATAAGAACCTTTTTCCAACCAGGGATAATCAATCCTGAAAGCGTGATTTATATTTTGCTTAGAAATGGTTTGAAAAATTTGATTCATCGAAACTTCCGGCAAATCGCTGCTGTTCACAGATATTGGTCTTTCCTTAAAAATTGCTTTTGGAAATCCTTCGTTAGCGCGTGTTGAAAAATCGCTGAGCAATCCGCCCCATACGAATGACCAAGGCAAACCACTTAACAACAGCAATAATAACCAAAAACCAACCCACGCGCCGGAAACGCCGTGGAACTCGCGCCATATTTTTCTGCCTTTGGTTTTAGTATTAGGAATTAATGTTCCGCGATTTTTATTGCCGCGCGGCCACCACAAATAAAAACCGGTTAAAATCATCACAATCAACCAGCAGGCAGCAAGCTCGGTAATAATCCGTCCTACATCTCCAAGCATTAGATTCTTGTGGAGATTCCTGGCGATATTCATCAAGCGCCATGACTCATCTACCTTGCCCAGCAGAGCAAGAGTTCTTGGATGAATAAAAGCGGTGATTTTGCTGCCGTCTTGAGAGATTAAAACAATCTGAGCGCTTTGATTTGAAGTGGCGGGAGGCTGATAACTATTTATAAGCTTCGCATCAAAATGTTTTCTAGCCGCTTCAATTATTGCATCATGATCAGGTTTTTCCTGAACATTTTCTTCCAAAAATAACAAATCTTTATAGGCCAAACTTTCAATTTGGGGCTGCAGAAGATAAATTGCCCCAGTGATTGCCATGACTAAGACCACAGGTGTCACAATCAATCCTGCGTAGAAATGCCAGTGCCAGAAAAAATTGTAATAAACAGGTTTGGTCATTTTATAATTTAATTTTTACACCAGCATAAAATGCTCTTCCATCACCCGGATAAAAGACATTCCCTGCTCCGCTAACAGAAGTGCTGAAAGTAGCGATGTAATTTTTGCTTAGCATATTGCGCCCATCGAGAAAAAAGCTGACATTTTGGTTGAAATTATATCCACCCGTAAAGCCCAATATTGCGTAACCCGGAGATTTTACTGTATTTGAAAAATCAACTTGCGCACTCCTTGCAACTTCAACATTTGGAGCAAAAAACCAGTTTGGTTGATCGTAACGTAATTCTGAGCGCAAGAAGTGTCTTGGCTGTCCGGCTATTACGTTGTTGCTGTACTGGCGATCTTTAGCGAAGCGGTAATCGCTTAATGTATATGCATTGTTCAGTTTTAACTTGTCGCTGACGGAAAAAAGATTTTCTGCGATTTTCAAATTTAATCCAATTTCAATTCCCTGATGAATTGTATCTTGAGCGTTGAAGGTAGCAGCCGGAATTCCTGATCCTACTGTATATTGCAACATTTCATCTCTGATCCAAGAGCGGTAAAGACTTGCATCCCATTCAAGGATTCCACGATTGCCACGAGTTCCCATTTCTGCAGTCCAGGCTTTTTGCATATCAAGCGGCGTGAAGCCAACCGTGCCGCTTTGCGTTAGCTCTGAAAAAGTTGGCGCCTCACTACTTTTACTGACATTGGCAAAAAATTGCATGTCTTTCGCAGCTTCATAAAGCGCGCCGATTTTGGGATTTAAAGAGCGGTAAATTTTTTCATCACTTTCTTGTGTAGAGTAATAATTATCATCCTCCTCTCGCTTAGACCAGCCAAGTTGTAAACCAGTCACTAAAGATAATTTTTGTGTTAGGAAAAAATGGTTTTCTCCGTAAATTGTAGCGTTCTTTGAGATTTGATCAGAGTTGGAAGTTTGCGCACCTTTTGTACCGCCAATATTTTGAAAAACTTTCGCATCAGTTTTGCCAAAATGTGTTCTGACACCAAGCAAAAATGTATTGCGATGATTGGCTAAATTATACTCCCCGTATCTTTGCGTGAAGACACCGTAATCAAAGGTTCTTTGATCAATGAAAATTGATATTGGATGGGATAAATCTTTAACATTAAGGAAGGCACCAAGATCAACTTTATCGCCATCATCCAAAACAAAGCTGGTCTTGTTTGAAAGGCGGACTGAGCGAATATCGCGTTTTTGATCTCCTGAAATCGCCGTCGCGTTTGCCATTTTCGGATTGTTGAGCGCATCAAATCTGCTGAGACTTCCCGGCAATTCTTGGTCAATGGAATTTGCACTTAAATAAAAACGTGTTTCAGCGGCCTCGCCGATTTTTTTACCAAAATTACTATTAAGTTTTAGATTTTCCTGCGTGCTATGATCGCGATAACCATTGCTGCTAGTGCCAGTTAAGCTGATAAACATATCAGAATCACCAAAATCGTGGCCGGATTGAACATTGAAACGTTTAGTCCCAAAAGAGCCGACTTCTAAACGAATTTGATCTCCAGGATTACTTTTCCCGGTTTTGCTAACCATATTCACTGCGCCGCCCAAAGTTGAGCCACCGAATTTTAAGGCGTTTGAACCTTTGAAAACCTCAAGGCGCTGAAATGCCAAAGTATCTGCCTCCTGAAAATCTGCTGATCCGTCAGCAAGATTAAAAGGCACTCCATCTTGCAACAACTCTAAACCACGCATGTGAAAACCGCGAGAAAGCCCTGAGCCACGAATTGAAATCCTCACTTCTTCACCGAAACGTTTTTGGGTATAAACGCCGGGAACGTAAGTCAGAGTGTCTTGCAGATTTAGGCTATATTTATTTTCAAATGTTTTGGAATCAACAACAGCAACTCCACCCGGATTTTGGTTAATTTCTTCTCTGGCTTGTGAGTTGCTAAGAACTGTTAAAGAACTTTCTGCATTTTCTATTACGGTAACCGCAGGAAGTTGCGTCGGGGATTTTTTATTTTTTAAATCAGCAGAAAATGCAGTTAATGGAATTGCACAAATTGTTAAGACCAGGAGTGATTTCTTCATGATTTCAAATGATTGGGATAAATTCTGATATCATTTACCGTCGCTGCGAACTTCTTACAACTGAACTTGAAAAAGTGAGACAATTTGTCCAAGGCGCTTTTTATGTAAGGAGGTGATTTATCTAATCTGCATCTGCAAGAGCTGAACCTTCTTTTCGTGAGATTTTGATAAAATTTTTAGTTCTCTTAACAAAATTTACAAAATCTCTATGACAAAAACATTCTTTCTAGTTGGGCCTAATGTTCATCACATCGAAGAATTGCAGCAGGCAAAAGAAGAGTTAACCAAAGCTGGTCAATTGCAAGTTTTTGAGATTAATTCTACAGAAGAATATCGAGCTGCTATTGAGCAAATACAATCCTTACTCACAAGAAAATCCTACAGATAAAATAAGAATAGTTACTGATGCCCATGGAGTTGAAAGAAAAGGAGAAGATGGAAAATCTCATGGAACAGGACAACTTGGATTTGGCAGCAAAGAAGTTTATCCGGCTGAAATTGCTATCGACTTAGAAGGTTGCAACATTGAATTCATTGACAATTCTGCTTGTTGCATAGGGACTGGAATCGCAAGCAAGGGCAATGAAAATCTTGAGCGATATCAAAATATTCAACCTAATGTTCCGATTATTCTTAATGGTGGAAAGCTCAGAGCGATAACTTCTTTACTACAGCCAGAAATTGTTAAGGCATTAAGTTTGGGTGAAGATACTTCGGCGTTAGATAATTTTTTGAATAAAGTGTTTCACCCAAACACTTTGAAAGTAGTGATGAAAAAGGAAGATGGAGAATTGGTAACGCATAAAATAAGCGCTCCAAAACCAACTTCGCGCGAAGATGTTACTTCTGAAGCTGTAGCACAGCACATAGGACAAGAGGTTAATAGAGCAGTGGATTGGTGGCGCGATAATGTTGATAGCTCAATTAATAGCGAAGATCTCAAAAAAAGTTGTGCAGAAAGAATAACTCCAGAGTTGGTGGAGCAATATCGTGGTCAGGCTTTAATTATGGAAACTCATCGCAAAAAAGCTGATTATGTCAGATGTTATATTGAAGCTGGAACGGATCCAAATCAAACAACCGCTGATGGTTCTACACCATTACATATGTCATGCAGTAAAATTGAAGTAATGAAAGAATTACTAAAGTCTGAAACAGTAGATGTGAATCGCCTAGATAGTGATGGGATCAGTGTTTTATGTGTTGCTTCTTATGCAAAAAATTCCAAGGAAGTAGCAGATTTAATAATGAATCATCCACAATTTGATCAAACGCTGGAAAGTTTTAATGCTTCTCGCGAGGCGCTGAAAAGCATCTATTTGAAAGGACAGCCAGAATATCACGATATGAATAATTCTTTAGTAAATTATGTCAGAGCAGAGCTTTGTTTTCGTGAAGGAAGGGCTGAAGAAGCAAAAATATATATTGGCGAGTCAATTGAAGGCGAAGTGGCTGATCCTTCAAGAAAGCAGGAATATCAAGATCGCTTTCAATCTTATAACAAAAGTATGGAAGCTTTAGATTTAGCAATGCCAAAGGAAACAGTAGGCAATAAATCAGAAAAAAGCTGGGTTGAGAAAATGGAAGATAAAAAGCTTTCAGCTTTAAAAGGCGGCGCGAGAGAAATATAATTTTTCGTTTTAAAAGTTTGAAACTTCAAACCGCCTACCAAGTTATTTTTCGAACTAACCAAGTCTTGATTTTACTACTCCCCAAGTGGGGGTTGGTTAAATACCGGTTGAAAGTAGACCGAGTTCGAAGTTTTTTTCGCTCAGGCAGTTAGAAAAAGTTCGATAAAAAAAGTCTGTGAAATTTTTTATTTTTTTTGTCCGCAAAAAATTTTCTCTCCAAATCTCCGCCGCTAATTAGCTTTGAGAAAGTCTACAAAATCAAGGGCTCAGAGAATATTTCTTAAAAAGAAAATCAAAAAATTTTCCATTTCGTGCTTTTTTTAAGCACAAATTTCAGCCTAAAAAGCCCTTGATTAAAATCTCCAAAGCCAAGTGGTAAAAATTATAGGAAGTATTGATTTTATTGGTTGGAAGGCAGTATGTAAGGAAGAAGCGGAGATCAGTTCGAATAATCTGCTCTTAAATTAAAAAACTGTCTGGAGCCTTGAGGCTATAAGCCTGAAAAAGATGTGGCTCCGCGTTGTGTGCATGTTCCGAACTGAAAGGTATGATCAGGTGATGAATTTTGGAAAATATCATTCTGTTGGTTAATGCCTTAGATTTAATAGCGCGTTGTTTTTAAAAACTTTCTGCATATTATTTGAACAAGATTTTAGGTTAATCGCTCCCAAATAATTGAATGAAAACCAAGTTTTTCCGTATCGCATTAGTTGTTATTCTTTGCCTCACTACGCTTGGGAAAGTGCTGGCTCAAGATTCTTGCGACAACTCTAAGTCACAAACCAATACCGTTATTTCATCCAACGAGTCTTCTGATTTATCGGACTCTTCTGATTGTACAGATTGCAATTGTCATTGCCATCACAGCCACTTTGATTCTGCTTTTTTTACCAAAGCTTTTGGTGTTAATCCTATGGCAACTCAAAACTTCTCTACTCATCTCGCTTCCGCTCTTCCTCTTCAAATCGACTCTCCTCAAAAGCCGCCCAAAATAGTTTCTTAAACTTGTGACAAAGTCAGTTGCTTCAAGCATTGAAGCAGCCAGTTAAGAACTATTTTTTTGGATAAAATGGCAAAATTTTTTCTCGTATTTCTCTCGCTTATCTTTTTCAGTTTCTCAGCTTTTTGTAAAGATTACAAAATTGGGGAACTCATTGATATTGCTGAACAAAACAGCGCCAATATTAGGGCGGCGCAATATTCTGCTTTGGCGCAAAAGCGTTTGGCTAACCAGCAAAAATATTGGAGCAATCCGGTGGTAAGTGTTGGCAGGCTTGGTGGGCAGGATATTTATGGTGTGAGCCAGACGATTCCTTTTTATAACAAGCTGCAAAGCAAATATGATATTGAAGAAGCGGAATTTCGCGTGCTTGAAACGCGCAAGAGCAATCTAGCTTTATTCGTGAAGTCGGAAGTTTTCAGTCTGCTTTACCAATATCAGGCTCTGAAGAAAAAAATTGATCTGGCGCAGAAGCGTTTGGATCGCCTTACTTTGGTTGATAAATATCTCGCTACAATCGTTCTAAGCTCGCCAACCAAAAAGGCGCAGTGGCACATTACTAAAGATAAAATCAGGTTGGTGGAGCGCGATTTAATCAAGTATCGCAATGAACTTTATCAAACTTGGAACTTAGCTAATGTTTATCTGAATCTGGAAAGTGAACCAACCAACATAAGTTTTGAATGGCTTGATGACAGCAACTACAAAGGCAAAAATTTCTTCGTCAATTCTGCGATTGAAAACAACCTTGATCTGAAAGAGCAAAAAATTCTCATCAGCAAATATAAATCAGAATTGTCATTTGCGAAGGTCGAACAAATGCCGGATGTCGCTGTTTCAGCTACAAGACAAAATGGTGGTTCCGCATCTCTTAATGGCTCTAACAAAGATTCAACTGGTGTTGGCCTTTCTCTTTCAGTTCCGCTGTTTAACCGCAACCAAGAAAAAATCGCCTCATCCGAATCGAAAATAAAAGCTCAGGAATTTGAAGTTGAGTTTCAGAAAAATCAGTTGGTGCAGCTTATCAGTAATGACATTAGCGAATATGAGACTTCCCTGAAATTGGCGAAGAATTTTCCGATCGCGAATATCAAAACCATCGTCTCGCGCCTCAGTGATGCCAACTCCGATTTCAAAAAAGGTGTACTCGATTTCATCACCTACATCGAACTCGATTCACAGGAATATCAAACAATCGACACTATTCTCGACACGCAAGTAGAGCTTGCCGCGTCTTACGCCGACCTCATGAAGAAAGTCGGAAACTTTACCTTACCGCAAAATGACAAATAAATTTTTCACAAAAATAATCGAGCTGCGATGGTTTGTCCTAACCCTTTTTGGGTTCATATCGCTGTTTGGTTTTTATTCTTTAAGCCAAGTCAAAATTGACGCCATTCCCGACATCAGCAACAAGCAGGTGATCGTGAACACTAAAACTTTCGGCATGGATCCGGCGAAAATTGAGAAGTCGGTAACATATCCAATCGAAGCCGAGCTTTATGGAATTCAGGGACTTTCAGAAATGCGCTCAATTTCCAAATTCGGTCTGTCGCAGGTCATTCTGATTTTTCGTGACGATGTTGATATTTACTTTGCTCGAAATCAGGTTCTGCAAAGGATTTCCACAATCCGCGATCAAATTCCAAATGACATGTCGCCAGAGATCGCGCCGCTAACCACCGGCATTGGCGAAATCATCATGTATCGCGTTTATAACCCAAACGGTGTTGATGACATCATGGAATTGCGCACCATCCAGCAATTTCAATTTGCCCGTGAGTTAAAAAAGATCAGAGGCGTTGCTGAGATTGACACGATTGGCGGATTTGAACGCGAGCTTCACCTCAACATTACGCCAGAAAAAATGGCAAAATACGGCATGACACCGGAGCGGCTAATTGCGCAAATCCAAACTATCGGAGAAAATTTTGGCGGTGGTTATATAGAGCAAGACGGTCAGCAAAAAATTGTCAGAACTTATGCCGGTCTAAACAGTTTTGAAGATGTAATGAATGTTCCGGTGAAGATTGATTACAGCGGAAAAGAATTGCCACTTAGACATATCGTTGAGGTGAGCCCAAATTATTCGCAAAGGCTTGGAGCTGCGACTTATCAGGGCAAAGAGGCGGTGATCGGAACAGTAATGATGCAGTCTGGCGAAAATGCCAAAGAGGTTTTGGTAAAGGTAAAACAAGAAATCGAAAAACTGAATCAGCGCAGCACCAATGCTAAAATTGAAATCCTTTACGATCGCCAATTCCTGATTGATTCAACCATCAAAACTGTAATGAAAAATCTGGCAGAAGGAATTCTGTTAGTCGTTGGAGTTTTGTGTCTGTTGCTTGGAGATTTTAAAGTTGGCATGATCGTGGCTTCATCGCTACTATTTTGTATTTTGATTTTAGCTGCTTGCATGAATTTCTTTGGCATCTCGGCAAACCTGATGAGCCTTGGCGCTATTGACTTTGGCTTGCTGGTGGATTCTTCAGTTGTGCTTGTCGAATACATTGTCAGCAGTTTGATTTTGCATAAAAGTAGAGGAGAAAAAGCGCAATCAATTGCCAAACTTTCAGCACAAGTTGCTAAGCCGATCTTCATCGGGATCACTATTATCATTTTGGTTTATGTGCCGATTTTGATGTTCACCGGAATTGAAGGAAAAACCTTTAAGCCAATGGCGATCAACGTGATTATTGCCATGGCAGCGAGCTTGTTTGTGGCATTTTTGCTGATGCCGGTTTTGTCCTTTTTCTTCGTTGATAGCGCGATAACTCACGAGAAGCATAAATTCTTTGCTGCGATTCGAAGTGGCTATGAAAGGTTGCTGGATAAGGCTCTGGCAAATGTTAGATTAGTAATTTTCTGTTGTGGTGGTTTTTTTGTCTTCTCGCTTTTCTTGCTCGCGATCATGTCCTCCGACTTTTTGCCGGAGCTAAATGAAGGTGATATTGTTTATACAGTCGTGACAAAAAACGGCATGAGCCTTTCTAAAACTGAAGAAATTATTCAGGGTTTAGAACAAAAAATTTCAGGCGAGAAAGAAATTGAAAAAACTTTTTCACGAGTTGGAATAAGTCAGGCTGGTCTTGATCTAATGCCGCAAAACTCTGCTGATCTTTTTGTGGTTTTGAAGCATAAATTCAGAGGTGATGCCAAGAAAATCTCAGAAAGAATTTATCAGAAAATCAAAGATAATTGTGCTGATTGCGAAGTAACAGAATCCCAGCCAATCAAGATGCGCTTCAATGAAATGCTGGAAGGAAGTAGAGCTGATTTATCACTAAAAATCTTTGGCGATGATTTAAATGTGCTGATGGAAATCACTGAAAAAATCAAAATCCTGCTTGAAGAAAAACCGGCAATCAAAGAGATCGAAGAAGATTTTATTAACTCGATTCGCAAAGGCTCATTCATTGATGTCGTGCCTAATTACACGCAAATTGCTAAACATCAGATTACAATTTCCGATGTTAATAATGACCTCAAAGATGCGATGGCCGGAATTAAAGTTGGGAATTTTTATGCGACAGAATTTCCGATTTCGATTGTTCTGCATTTGAGTGAAAAAAACCGCAACGACATAGGTGCGATTGGTAATATTCCAATTGGCCTATCGGATGGCGGAAGCTTCCCGCTTTCTAAAGTCACTAACTTGCATGAAAGTGAGGACATCACTTCAATCCCGCGCCTGTTCGGCAAAAGATATTCCAGCCTTTCAATCTATTTGAAAAACACCGATTACGCCAACTTCATCAAAAATGCTGAAGCCGAAATCACCAAAAACAAAATCATTCCAGCTGGCTATTACATTGAATGGGGCGGCAGATTTGAAAATTTCAACAGCGCCAAGAAACAAATCTTCATCGTAATCCCGCTAATCGTTTTGATGATTTTCGGCATGCTCTACAAAATGTTTGGCGATGTGAAAAAAGTTCTGATCATTTTTTCTTCAGTGCCTTTCGCTTTAAGCGGCGCGATTGCATTGCTCTTTATCTGCCAAATTCCAATCACGATTTCAGTTTATATCGGCTTCATCGCGTTGATTGGGATTAGCCTTTTGAACTCAATAATCCTCATCGACACTTTCAAAAATAATAACGATTTGAGACTGACTTGTCTTTCAAGACTGCGCCCAATTCTGATGACCGCAATCGTTGCCAGCCTTGGTTTCTTACCAATGGCATTTGGTCACGGAATTGGTGCAGAGGTTCAACAGCCAATTGCAATAACTGTGATTGGTGGTATAATCAGTTCAACTGTCGCAACACTGATTTTAAGTCCGGTTTTGCTGAAAAAATTATTAATCAAAAATAGCTAATTTATGGGTCACGATCACAGTCACGCCAATCAAAAAAGAGATTTTAATCAAGCTTTCGCGGTTGGTATTTTATTGAATATTTCCTTCATTACTGCGGAAGTAATTTACGGTTTATCAGCAAATTCTTTGGCCTTGCTTGCCGATGCTGGACACAACGCCTCTGATGTTTTGGGTCTGATTTTAGCTTGGGGCGCAGCAATTCTTGCTAAGAAAAAATCTTCTGAACGCTTCACTTACGGCTTGCAAAGCTCCACTATTATGGCCGCCTTAACCAATGCAATTCTGCTGCTGGTTGCAGTTGGTGGAATTGGTTGGGAAGCAATAAAGCGATTTGGAAACGCCGAAAACCAAATCAATTCAGAAATAGTAATCTGGGTCGCGCTGGGTGGTATTTTTGTAAATGGCATTACTGCACTTTTCTTCATGAAAGGTAGCAAAAAAGATTTAAACATCCGAGGTGCTTTTTTGCATATGGTTGCCGATGCTTTGGTTTCACTTGGCGTGGTAATTTCTGGTATTGTGATGATGAAAACCGGCTGGCTTATGATTGACCAAATTGCTAGCTTGGTGATTGCGGCAATAATCGTGATTAGCACATGGAAACTTCTGAGCGACTCAGTAAAACTTTCTCTTCACGCCGTGCCGGAAGGAATTGATTACGCTAAAGTAAAAACCTACCTCGCCAATTTAGAAAATGTAAAAGAAGTCCATGACCTACATATTTGGGCGATGAGCACCAGCGAGGTCGCGCTATCCACACACTTGTTGATGAGCTGCAATCCTGATAAAAATTTCCTCACAGAATTAGAGCATGAACTTGAACATGATTTCGGAATTGGTCATTCTACAATCCAAATCGAAACCGGAGATTCTTCCGAGCAGTGTTCTTTGGTTAATCGTCATTAATTGAGCTAACTATCTTGTCCTAGCAATCTTATAAACCTTTTCGCCAGCTCCTCACCGGAAAGATTTTTTAACCTAGCAAGGTGTTCAAGTATCTGATAGTCCTCCTGATCTTCTAATGTTGGCAAGCCTACTCTAGTGCCGACATCATCCACAGAAAAGAAGTTAATAATTTTCAAATCCAGAGCTAAAGCAACCAAGATCAATCTATCCACCGTTATTCTATTTTCGCCAATTTCATATTTGAAAAGCTGCTGCGGGCAAACCCCAATTCTGAAAGCCAACTCTTCTCTGCTCAAACCCTTTTTCTTTCTTAAAATCAAAATTCTCTTTCCGATTTTTTCTATCATTTCTCTATTCCAGTTATCATCAGAAGTGTGAAAAAAAGTCATAAATTTCTACCATTTTAAGTAAAACTGCCCTAATAATTGCACTTTAGCACTTAAAGGCAAATTCAGGCGAGCAGATAGGTTTGCTTGTTTCAAGCTTATTTGCATTATAAAGTGTAGTAATGCACTATAAGATGCATTAAAACAACTATAAATACAATTGTCAACACTCAAATGATTTTAGGTTCACAAATAAAAGCTGGTCGGATTCTTTTGAAAATGACGCAGGCAGAATTAGCAAAATTAACCAAGACTTCGATTGATACGCTTAAGAGAATTGAGAAGAGCGAAGGCGATTATAAAGGATCAGCGGAGCTATTCTTTAACATCAAAGCCATCTTAGAGAAAAAGGGGATTAAGTTTGAGAATGATAAAGAAGGGTTTGGAGTAAAATTGATTAAATAACCGCTGATTATGAAGAAGCAAAATGACAACCGGATGTTATGGATACGAAATGTTGAGAGCATAAAAGAATCAGATCACCCTTGTTTTGTAGAGCACGAATTTGCCAGCGAAGTTTACATCCCCGGCGTACTTAATTATGAAAATGAAAAAATTCTTTGCTCGCTTCATACTCTTGAGCCGGATCAAAGAGGCCTATATCATTATCTTATTCGCATTCGATTCAGTCCTTCTTCCGGTTTCACCTTTAATAGAGCGGCGAATAAGAAGGGTTATTACTTCAAGGGTGGTGTGTTTGGTGAGTTGATGTCCTTGTTTTCATTACACTTCCAGTGCAGGTTTTATCACATCGCCAGCTACGAAGGAGAGATGACGAAAGGAGGGATGAAAATTAAAACCGAATACGATTTTTCTCACAGAAGAATTAAAAAAGCCGGAGATGAAAAAATTTATCCTGAAATTTTTGATAGCAAAAAAGAGCGAAACTTCGCTGAAGCTGGCCTAGTTGATCTCTTGAATTCAGTAAGAAATTCAGATGCAAAAAAACATCAGGGAATTGCACTGGCTTCATATAGCTATTTGAGAGGCTTGAGAGAGATAATGTTGGATGAAGAAATGTCCTTCATAAGAATGGTGGCGGCTATCGAAACGCTATCAAAAAATCACAAGTTAAAAGATCCAAAAAATCCTTTGGCGCACCTTGATGACTCGATAAAAGAGGTGTTAAACAAAGCAAAACCCAAATCAGTTAAGGACGAGCTAAAGTCGATTTTTGAAGAAATTGCAAAACAGCAAGAACTAGCGCAGAAGTTTGTCGAATTTATCACGCAAAATTCGGAAGAATTTGTGAAAAAAGAAAAAGATCCTAACGGCTATAAAATCACGAGCGAAAACTTAGAAAAATGGCTGAGAAATATTTACAAAGGCAGATCTTCTTATTTACACGAAGCGGAGCCAATGCATCTAAGCCGCATAGCCCACGGGTTTGAAGATATAGACATTGATCTCTCTCATTACACGACAATTGATAATAGGCAGTACACCTCATCCAACAAGCTCCCGCGCATCCGGTGGTTTGGGAATATTGTTAGAGCTTGTTTGCTGAATTATATAAAAGCCAAACCCGGAGGATCTGCGGATTGAGCTAAATGAAAAGTCGTAAAAAGCAAAAAAATGTAATCAAAGAAAAACCAGTTCTCTTCTCCGACCACTTCGGCATCGACAAGGGAAAGCTCGAAGAACTTGGCATTTTCAACCCCATCCTGAATTTTGACACCAAGCTTTTTGTTGAGCCACTTTTGCTCAAAGCCAGCAAGAGCGAGATCCTGCGCAATTCAATGCAGAGTTATGAAAAATTCTTTTCCAACATTCTTAAGCTGTTGCGGGCATCAAAAGAAGAAGGTGATAAGATGTGGCGTGCCGCAAAGGAACTGGTTTATTTTCCAGAATATAAAGCCACTTGCATTGGCTATGGCTCAGAATCAATTCACGGCAGCGGTGCTGGTCGAGAGTTAAGCGACCAAATACTTAGAGGCGCACGAGACATAATTGATGCCGCAAAAGGAGACCCAGACATTTTCTTGCTAGCACCTTTACTGGAAAAAGGAATCGGGCCGGATTTGATCAGTGACATGACCCAACGCATCATTGATGAAGAGATTTGCCAGTTCACTTTGGATGTCATGGAAAAGTTCGGAATCAAAGGCACTTTCGACTACAAAACCAAGAGCGGAAATCACTATCTTCTTTCCTACAATTCTTTTTCCAAGTGCCCGATAAAATTATTGCCGCGCGATATTTTGTCCGAATTGCCACTGGCTGAAAGTTTTGATAGTTGGTTGGTCGAAATTGCCGAGCATAATTCCGATCTCAGAGATGATGTAAGTAAGTTAATTGGTGAGGCTTGGTATGAAGCTACAAAAGCCCAAAAAAAAGAATCACTTCTTAACGAGCTGAAAACCAACAAAACTTTCTTCTTAGAAATTCTGAAGGTTTTGCGCGAATACAGCTTTGAGCATTATGACTTGGAGAAGGACTACCAAGGTTTGCATAGGTGGCTTGAGAATAGTGAACAGTTCCTGAAGCTTGATAGCGTTAAGCTGAAAAACCTTCCTGAAGAAAGTCAGGAATCTCTGCTGCTGGTTGTTGAAGAGATTGTAAGAAATTTTCAAAACCTGATTGAGAAAAATGAACTGTGGCGGATGTTTTGGACAACACACAAAGACAAATCTCGCCATGTCAGAGAGCTATATTCTCAGATGTTATTTTTCATGATGGCAAAAAGCTGGGTGTCGGCGCAAGATATGGGAATTGAGTTGATCAGAGAAGTTAATCAGGAAGTCAAACAGTTGGAATTTAATTTTATCCTGAACAAAAAATTCAGCGTCACGGTTCTGATCAAGCATTCCAATAATAACAAACTTGAGTACGGTTATGACAAGCAGGTAAAGCTTGGATTTAAGGGTGTTAAGGCTTTCTTCGTGGTGATGAATTTTGCCGAAGATAAGTCAGCCCAGTTTGCCACAATTTCCAGAAGCCAAAATCCATGCTGCAAGATGGTTGAAATTGATGTGGTTAACAGAGAGGAAAAAGAGGAAAATGAATGGGATGACGCGCAAGGAGAATTAGATTGGGATCTGGATGATTCAGATAGTTGGGATTTATTTGAAGAGGTCGAAGAATCTTGGGATGAAGATTACACCGCAGAAAAAAGAAAAGGTGGCAGCAGTTCTTACAAAAAATACAAACCGCTGAAAGACAAATTCCAAGAGCTTTGCAGGCAAGAATTGGAAAAAAGAAATTGCCGTTCTGCGGATCAGCTTTGCAGAAAAATTGCTAAAGCGGTTGAAGAACATCACCCGCATTTGTTAAATGATTTCGAGCCTTACCAAAAGTTCCTCAATGATGGTGTCGACTGGTTAAAGCCTACTGTCTATCGCTGGGCTAAGCAAATTTACCAAAAATAATTTATCATCACTAGTGGTGATAAATCATCTCTAGTGGTTGGTTATACTCCCCTGATCCCCTCATCTAATACTTGAACACGAATTTTAACTTTCGTGTTCAATGTAAAATTTAACCGACTCTATCAAACAACTTTACGATTCCGGCCTGTCAGAAGATGAAGCTCTTCTTGCCCAAGGTAACTTGCTGGGATTTTTTAAAGTGTTGGAAAAAGTCGACCTGAGATTGAAGCGCGAAAGATGTGATCAATGTAATGAGGCGCAAAGCAATGAAAATCTCCGAAGTTCAAATCGAACTGATAAAACCAAGTAACGGACTGATTGGCTTCGCCAGTCTGGTCATTGATGACAATTTCTACCTATCAAGCATAGCAATTCACAAAAAGCTGAATGCAGAAGGCTATCGCTTGACTTATCCCAACAAAGGGCATTTCACAATTTTTCATCCAATAAACCGGCAGACCAGCACAGAAGTTGAAGCTGCTATTTTTGGAAAGCTGAATGATGTAATGAAAAAGGTGGTAAGAGATGCTCAAGAAATATAACCCGCAACCACTCTTCAGCTATAAATCCTATAAAATATCTGACGCTTGCCGGATTTATAAAGATCAAAAGCTTCATCCTCAAACCGTTCGAGATTGGATAAAAGAAGGCAAGTTGAAAGCCTTTTTCCATGAAGGGGATTTTTATATTTACGGCGCAGTCCTCAAAGAATTTTTTACCAGCAGAAATCAGCAAAACAAAGAGCAAGGAAAGCTGGGTGATGAAAACTTCAGATGCGGCAAATGCAAAACCAAAGAACCGCCGCTCAATCATGTTATCACAAAACTAACAACTGGACGAAATAACTGCCTGCTAGCTTTTGGAATTTGCGTTAAATGCGGACACGAAATTCGCCGTTATTTTAAGAGAGAAAAGTTGGCTGAAATCCATGAAATTTTCCAAGTCCAGTTAGATGAAGTGTCATCACTATGTAATTCTTCAAATAGCACTAACGAGACTGACATTAATCTCTCTCAAAAAATGGGGGTAAGTCAGCCACCGGAAAAAGAAAAGCCTGATAACGGCAAAAGTATCTCAGCTTCCACTAGCGAGACTAAGCAATTAACCCTTTTTGATTTTATTAACTGATATGATTGACCCTAGATACAACGAGAACAATGAGGCGATGAAGTATGAATTTTTTCGCCAGTTAGAGCATTGTGGAATTAATGGCAAAGACCCAAAGACCGAAAAAACCGTTGTGCAATACATTAATGCAATTCACGAATTTGAAATTGCCACCAAGTTTCAAGATTTCAAAAAATATACTCCTGATTCTGCCATCGCTTTTAAAAACCATCTTTCAGAAAAGAAGAGCAAAAAAACCGGCGACCATATTTCAAAATCTCTTTATGTCAGCTATACGAAACATGTTAAGGAATTTTTTGAATGGCTTGCGGCAGAAGACAAAAAATATTCTCATATCACCAAGAAAGAGATCAGCTTTTTCAACGCCAATAAGAATGATAAAAATACCGCGCTTGCAACCAGCCATCAAGAATCCCACCCAATTGAAGACATCCTTGCCACAGTGCGCAAAATGCCGGAATCAAACGACCTTGAGAGAAGGAATAAAGCGATGGTCAGTTTATGCCTTCTCACCACTCCAAGAATTGCAGCATTACAAACTGCCCGCGTTGGCAGCATAAAATATTTTAGCGAATATGAGATTTGGGTTTTTGACCAAAACCCGAAATGGGTGGAGACGAAGCGCAGAAGCCATATTGTTTCCTGCTTCATTGGTCAGTCTCAAGACATCATCAACAATGTTTTAAGCTGGTTGGAATATCTGAAATCAAAAGGTTTTAAAGACAGCGATTATCTTTTTCCAAAAATTGAATCAACTTTTGCCAGCGATGGAACACATCTTTTCGAGCTAGCCAAAGATAAAATCGCTTCTGACTCTTGGATAAGGGCGCATGTGTTCAAGAAAGCTTTTGAGGCTAATGGTTTAAAGTATTTGAAGGTTCACCCATTTAGACATTCGTTGGCGCGCGCAGTGAAGAAAGAGCCTAACGCAGTTGAGCTTATGATAGCTTTGGCAGAAAACGATGGTCACAAAAATCAGATGGCAGTTCTGGTTTCAAGCTATGGCGGGGATTATTTGGCGGTTAGGTCGAAGTTGATGAAAACTTTTGATCTTGAGAAGACTTCGGAAAAATTAACCTAGAGTTGAAATATGGATAAAATGTTTCCTTTGAGGTCTGATGCGTTAATGATAAGTGTGAGAAATTTTGTTTTAACAAATTTAAAAGGTCTGAAATGAAAGCTGTAATATTCGCCCGCGTATCCTCAAAAGACCAAGAAGACGGTCATTCGCTAGATGCTCAAATTCAGAGCTGTTTTGAGTATGCAATTAAGAAAGAATTTAAAGTACTTGAGCAGTTTCGGGTGGTTGAAAGCTCAACAGCAAATGGCAGGCCGGAATTTTCTAAGATGGTTGATTTCGTTAAGAAGCAGCAAGAGAAGGTCGTGGTTTTGTGCTACTGTGTTGACAGGCTGCAAAGGGATTTTGATGAGCAGTATTTTGAATTACAAAAGTTGATAAAACTTGGTAAGCTGGAAATTCACTTCATCAAAAATGAATTCATCGAGCATAAGGATATGGATAGCTCGGCTAAGTTCAGAAAGAATTTGGATGTTTTATTGGCTAACGATTACCGCAACAAAATTTCTGATAACGTCAAAAGAAGTAACCGCAAAAAACTAGAAGAAGGAACGATTTTAGGCGACTCTCCGATTGGTTATCTCAACACGAAACGAATAGATAAGAAGAAGGAAAAGGTCGAGGTTTGCATTGATCCTGAGCGCGGTCATTTAGTGAAAAAGATGTTCGAAGAATATGCGACCGGATTGCACTCAATGGAAGATTTACGTTTGATGGCTAATGAAGATGGTCTGAAAAGTAAAAGAGGATATGAACTTTCTAAAAGCCATATTGAGAAAATTTTGGGGAATCCATTTTACTATGGTTACATGTTGTATAACGGCATCTTGTATAGGCATATTCACCCAACTCTAATTTCCAAAGATTTATTCGATGAATGCCAAGAGGTAAGAAGCGGTAGAAGAAAAACAAAATCTAAAAGAACGAAAAAGCCATTTGTTTTGACAGGATTGCTTAAATGTCAGCATTGTGCTTGTAGTTACAGCCCAGAGCTTAAAAAAGGCAGATATGTTTATATGCGACCAACCAAAAGCAAAGGTGAATGCTCTTATTGTTATCACATAAACGAGAATGCGGTTTTATCGCAAATCGAAGATGTTTTGAAAGGAATGAAAATCCCTCAGCATATCTTGAATGATGTGGCCGATGAATTGAAGAAAAGCTCTGACAAGGAATATCAACACCAAGCTTCTGAAGGCCAAAGGTTGCAGCAGCAATATCAAACTCTGCAAATCAGAATAAAAAGAGCCAGAGAGTTATATTTAGATGCGAGTATCGCGAAGGAAGAATTTGATGAAATGATGACTGGTCTGCAAGTTGAAAGGCAAAATGTCGAAGCCCGATTACAACGACTTTCGAACGCTGACAATAGCTTCAACAAAAATGTCATGACCATATTTGAATTGGCTTCAAAGGCACATGATCTTTTCAAAAGTTCGGAACTGGAAGAAAAAAGGAGAATTATCGCGTTAGTATTTCCGAACTTGGAAATGAACTCTGCGAAGCTAGTGTTTACGCTGCGTAAACCGTTTGATATGATGATGAATGTGAGCCATCGTCAAGAATGGCTCCCTGGGAAGGATTCGAACCTCCGACCAAGTGATTAACAGTCACTTGCTCTACCACTGAGCTACCAGGGAATATGAAAAAACTTGAAGGGCGTGCAAACTATGAAGTGATTCTAGTAAATCAACCCCAGACAGAATAGACAAAAAAATAGAGCTGAAAGTTTAGCTTCAGCTCTATTTTCTGATTTAAAAATATTATTTTCTGTCGCCGAATAGTTGCAACAGCATGATGAACAAGTTGATGAAGTCCATGTAGAGGTTTAATGCGCCCATTACTGCGGCCTTGCCAACCATTTCGCTATTACCGGCGAATTGGTAGTAGGTTTGTTTGATGCGTTGGGTGTCGTAAGCGGTTAGTCCAATGAAAAGAAAAGTTCCGATTACTGAAAGAGCGAATTGCATTGCTGAGCTCTTTAAGAAGATGTTCACCAAGGAAGCAATAATTAAACCAATCAATCCCATCATCAGGAATGATCCCATGCCGGTTAAATCTTTTTTAGTGGTGTAGCCGTAAAGACTCATCGAGCCAAAAACCGAGGCAGTGATGAAGAAGATTCGAGCAACGCTAGTTCCGGTGTAAGCCACGAAGATTGTAGATAGAGATAAACCCATCAAGCCAGAATAAATCCAGAGATATGTTTGCGCTTTTGCAACTGAAATTTTGTTCAACTTGTGAGCAAAAAATATTACGAAACCAAGTGGAGCAAGCATTACAACGAAAGCCAAAGGTGATCCGAAAAATAACTGCATCAAAGCTGGTGAGCTCGAAACTAAAAATGCAGTGACACCAGAAAGGCCCAAAGCAATGGCCATAAAGTTGTAAACTTTCACCATGTAAGCGCGCAACGAAGCGTCATAAGTTGAAGTTCTTGCCGCTGCAGAAGCAAAAGAAGTTTTGCTGTTGAAATCCATTGAGACCTCTTAAAATTGTTAATTAGGAAGACCGGCGATCTAAGTCGGCTAAAATCTTTTTCAAGAAGTTGTGAGAAAAATAATTGCGATAGTTGGATTAATGGGAGTCGGCAAGACAACTGTTGGAACAAAATTATCAAAAAAACTCGGTCACTATTTTATTGATTCAGATCATGAAATAGAAGATCGCGAGCGCAAAACCATTCCAGAAATTTTTGCAGAAAATGGCGAAGAATATTTTCGTTCACTTGAAGAAAAAATTATTAAGGAAATTGCATTACGTGACGAAGAAATCGTTTTATCCATCGGTGGCGGAGGCTTCATGAGCGAAAAAACGCGTGAAATTTTGAAAGAAAAAGCGATCACAATTTGGCTAAATGCGCCAATTCAAGAAATTTTACGTCGGGTCGGTAATAAAAATAACCGCCCTCTTTTGCAGAATAAAAATAAAAGATTGGTGTTAGAAGAATTGGCCAAGAAGCGTTACCCCATATACGCAAAAGCAGATTTGAAATTTGAAACTGCAAATTCAAATCGCGAAGTTTTAATCAATAAAATCATCAGCAAAATTAAGGAATTACAGAAATGAAGAAAATTAAAGTTGAGCTCGGCGACAGAGGTTACGACATCGTCATCGCACAAAATTCTCTCGAAAATCTTACGCAGTTTTTAGCGCAAAAAAGTTACAGCAAAATTTTTATTATTACTGATGAAAACGTTGCCAAGTTACATTTGACAAGGCTGCAAACTACATTGTCAGAATCAGAAACGATCATAGTTCCTGCTGGTGAAAACACGAAATCATTTTTATTTTTTGAAAAAATCTGCGAAGAAATTTTAATCAAAGGCATTGATCGCAAATCACTAATCGTCGCTTTCGGCGGCGGTGTAGTTGGCGATTTAGCCGGATTTGTTGCGTCAATTTTATTGCGCGGAATTGATTTTATTCAAATTCCTACAACCCTTCTTGCCGCAGTAGATAGCTCAGTCGGAGGCAAAACGGCAATTAATTCAAAGGCCGGAAAAAATTTAATCGGAAGCTTCTACCAACCAAAATTAGTACTTTGCGATTTAGAGTTTTTGAAAACTTTGCCCAAACGCGAACTAAGATCTGGCTACGCTGAAGTATTAAAATACGGACTAATTCGTGATAAAAATTTCTTCGCATTTTTAGAAACAAATTATCCAAAAATTTTTACTTACGACGTGGAATTTTTAGAAAAAATTATTACCCGCTCTTGCGAGTTGAAGGCTGAAATAGTTGGGCGCGACGAGTATGAATCAGGCGAAAGAATGTTGTTAAATTTCGGTCACACTTTTGGTCACGTCTTTGAAACTGAAACTGGATATTCCAACGAAATTCTGCACGGTGAAGCGGTGGCAATGGGCATGAAAATGGCTGCAAAAATGTCGCAAAATTTTGGATTAATTTCTAAAGATGATTTTGAAAGAATTGCACAACACCTAGAAAACTGTGGCTTTGTAACTGATCCAAAAAAAATCCGTAAAAATTGGAATGAAGAAAATCTTATCTCTCACCTCGCCAAAGATAAAAAAAATGAGAACAAAAATCTTACTTTTATCTTACTAAAAAAAATCGGTGACGCCTTTATTCAGAAGGATGTGAAGCTGGAAGAGTTCAAAAAAATTTTAAATAACTAGCTCCATCAATCATCCTTAAATTTGGCAGGAATAGAAAATAACAATCTAGATTTAGTGGCAATGCAAAACACTTTTACCTTACTGAAGAAATAACTTCATACATCTTCGCCAAAATTTACCAGCTCAGGCAAAAAGAGGCTGTAGAAGTTTAAAAATTATTTATTTCAGTATAAAAAATCCCGATTCAACTCCGCTAAAACATTTAATGGATTGAGCTGCTGATAAATCTCGCGATCCAAAACTTTTTGGCTATTCGAATGCGGGTGGCATTGATTTTTTGAAAGATCACCTCCAGCTGTAACAAATTTTCTAGATAACCATAGCTCTAGGATCAGCTAAACAGAGTTTTTAGGTAACAAATTTCTCCCACTCATCTCTTGCGGTTGAGATATTTTCATTAGATGCAGAATAGTTGGCGCTATGTCGCAGAGGCTGCCATTGCTGAGTTTTAAGCCACTCACGTTTTTTCCGACTAGAATAAGTGGCACAGGATTTGTTGTATGCGAAGTATGGGGCTGATATTTTGCATCAAGCATACATTCAATATTTCCGTGGTCTGCCGAGATCAACATCAAGCCATTTTTTTCCAAAATAATTTTTTCAAGTTGTGCAAGTTGCGCATCGATTGCTTCAACGGCTTTGATTGACGGATCAAGCAACCCGGTGTGTCCGACCATGTCTGGATTAGCGTAATTGACGACAATAAAATCAAATTTTTCTGACTCGATTGCCGCGCGTAATTTTTCGCCAAGCTCGTTCGAAGACATTTCTGGCTGCAAATCGTAAGTCGCAACTGCTGGTGATTTTATTAAAATTCTTTCTTCGCCAGGGAATTCATTTTCTTGTCCGCAGGAAAAGAAAAAAGTTACATGCGCATATTTTTCAGTCTCGGCGATCCTGAGCTGTGTAAGGCCGTGAGTGGATAAAATTTCGGGAAGAGAATTTTTTACTTCAACTGAAGGGAATAAAATTTCATAAAAATTATTTAATTTTTCAGAATATTCAGTGAGGGCAAATGCGTGAGAAAATTTTACTTTCTCAAAAAGTTTTTCAGAAATTTGGCGAGCGCGATCAGCACGAAAATTACAGAAGAGCAGGGCGTCTCCTTCTTCGATTCCACAGTAAGAGCCAATCACGCAAGGTTTTATGAATTCGTCCGTAATATTTTTTTCGTAAGAATTTTTTACTGCGGAAATTGCATCGGAAAATTTTTCACCCTCAGCAGAAATTATTGCATTAGTCGCAAGTTCAATTCGATCATGTTTATTGTCGCGATCCATGGCGTAGTAGCGTCCAGAGACTGTTACAATTTCAATATTCTTACATTGCTCTAAATATCCAATCGCACTTTTTTGCGAAACATCGCGGCCATCTAAAAATGCGTGAAGCAAAACTTTTACACCATTTTTTGCCAAAAATTCGGCAAGAAAAATAATCTGATTAATGTGTGAATGCACGCCGCCATCAGAAACTAAGCCCATCAAGTGACAAGTTTTTTTCTTGGCGATTATTTTTTGTAATTGCGGATTTTGCGCCAGAGAGCCGTCGGCAATCGCATTATTAATTCGTGGCAAATCTTGAAAGATCACGCGACCCGCGCCAATCGTCATGTGACCGACTTCTGAATTTCCCATTTGACCCGAAGGTAAGCCAACAGCGAGACCAGAAGTTTCAAGCTGTGAGTTCGGGTAAGTCGCTAAAAATCTTTTGTAATTCGGCGTTTTTGCGCGAGCGATTGCATTGTTAGAATCATCCTCGTCGCCAATGCCCCAACCATCTAAAATGCACAGTAAAACCGGTTTGTGATTTTTCATAAATTCTGATTTTTGATTTATCTCGGGTTTTAGTGATTGCGATTTTTGAATTTTCGCTTGCGCAGAAATAAAGCTTTTGAGTAATTGCTTTAAGTCCCAACGTCTTTTAAGAGACGAATCCAAGAATTGTGATCCATCAAAATCAAAAATCAAAATGACTGAACTTATCGGCTATATTGCCGCCTTTCTAACGACGCTAAGTTTTTTGCCACAAGTAATTAAAACCCTAAAAACTCGCGACACCTCGGGAATTTCTTTGTTGATGTATTCGATGTTTGTTCTCGGCGTTGCGCTTTGGTTGATCTACGGAATGCTGATTGGAAATCGTGTAATCGTGATTGCGAATTCGATTACTTTTTTCCTTTCAGGGACGGTGCTTTTTGTGAAACTGAGGAAGTAAAATTTACCTTCGCTATTAACTTTGTACTTCGTTCGCAACAACGAATAATTCTTAGAATGAAAAATCTACGTCGCGAAGATTTTTTAAAACTTTCTCGCCAGTTTTTCTGTCTTTGATTTCTACTTTTCCTTCTGCCGCAGATTTTGGTCCGACGATTATTTGAGTTGGAATTCCGATTAAATCAGCGATTGAAAATTTTTGGCCCAAGCTTGATTTAGTGTCGTCGTAAAGAACGTCGGGAAGAGTGGCGTAAATTTCTTCGCACATCTTGTCACACAACTCGTCTCCTGGTCTTACGTTGATTAAAACAAATTTGAATGGCGCGATTTCTTTCGGCCAAATAATTCCATTTTCGTCGTGATTCGCTTCAATTGCCGCCGCAACAACACGCGATGCACCGATTCCATAGCAACCACAATTCGGATAAATTTTTTCGCCGGCAGGGCCCATTACTGTGGCTTCCATTGCTTTGCTGTATTTCAATCCAGAGTTAAAAATGTGACCAACCTCAATGCCGCGCCTTGTGTTTAGTTGATCTGCCGGGATTGGGCATTTTTCCACAACATGCATTTCATCAGCCATCGCGTAAAGATTTTTGGCGTCAGCAAGCGAAAGATTGGGCTCATCGAATTTCTTGTCGTAGTAAATCGCGCTTTCTCCAGTG
>CAIQBQ010000093.1 GCA_903870105.1 uncultured Alphaproteobacteria bacterium
AAAAATGTTTCTTAGTAAAAATTCTGCCATCTCCTGATTTTAAAAATTTCTCAAACTCAGTGGCTTTGAATTCTTCTTCAAAGGCGATGTAATTTTTAATTTTCCAAGGGAGGAATTTGTTTGTGTGGATTGATTTACCCGAATTGTGTTCGGTCAATCTGCGTTTTTGATCTGAAGAAGTAGGGCTGATGTAGAAGTCGATCACGATTTTGTTGGCTCTGAAGGATGTGGATGTGGTGCATATTTCTGAGGGTGATCAGAGGTTTTGGGTTTGGAAATCTTTGGGAAAGTCTACTTACGCTTTTTTAGTTACAGCGCGGTCATCCGCTTTTACTAGCGTTACAGTCTTGCCTGTCTTCTGCGGAGCCCAGTCGCACTGTAGCGAAAGCGTATGGCGGTGCGGGTGATACACTCTGCGAACTTTTTTGTAGTTTTTGGAGTGGCTGTTAGTGAGGGTTGAGGGGCTATTTCATTTACACCAAAAAGTTCGCAATCTCTCAACCGGTGGCCGGATGGAAGGAGTTCGAAATACGCTAACCCTTGATTTACTAGTTACACCACGAGTTTGAAAAAATAAGGATTTAGGCTCAAATTCTTAGTCTCCAATCCTTTCGACTTTTTGAAAAGTTCGATAACGGGATCAGTTAGTTTTTACATTCCAGCCTTTTTTGTGGATTGGATTCATTGCTATCAACTCACTTACCACGGAAAAATCATTGCTACCTGAATAGATAAATTTTTCGGCAAATATGGCTTGTCTTTGGTTAAAAAATTTTAATCTTTCAGGATCAACAGATATGACTCTTTTTTGTTCCATAGATTCGGTAATCAACCTATCGTGCTTTAGTAGCTGTAAATTTTTTTCATACGACGCTAAGTAATTTTCTAAAAACTCTCGCTGAGCACTATTTAATCTTCTCATTACTAACAAGGTCTTGGTCTGATTTACGTTTAATTGGACGTTCTTTGCAGCGTTTTCATAAAGTTTTTTCCTACTCTGCACTATTGAATTGCATAAAAAGCCGACGGTCATTGTTGAGCTTATTGGCATGTATATTTGAATACCGGGCACTCCGAAACCAAGATTGCCGTAAAATCCTAGATTGTTATCATTGTGCAAAACTACCGGGCTATCTCCAACTATGAACGGACTATCTTTGCCCGTTTCAAACAATAACATATCCTTAGCCATAATCATGGCTGAGTATGTGTATAAAACTTTTGGATCTAAACTTGCCGTGTGATAAAGGGTCTTTCCATTCCCAGCTTCTGTAAAAACTTTTAAAGTCTGATATTTCTTATTATCCGATAATGAAGTTTTTGTGTGGGCAGCAGAGTTTTCGAACAGGCTCTTTTCAGCGTTTGCTATGATTTGTTGATTTTGTCTAAAGGCATCAGTTCTGACATACTGGCAGGCAATAAAAAATGAGAGCTGCTGTTTTTCTTCCGAAGTAAGATTAGCTATGGTTCTCTCTCTAAGGATTTTGGTGATTACAGGGGAGGTTCTAGATTCAACGCGCGCCAGAGCATTTTCGTAACCCTTGATAACAATCTTTTCCCCACTTTCTAGCTCAACATCAAATAGTATCTTCGCTAGACCCGCATCTAGTAACGGTTCGTAAAATTTTTTTCTGCAAAAGCCCTTTCTACACTAGAGTGGTACGAACTTTGCTTATTCTTATCAAACACGTACAAAAAGTATTCATCCTTCTCGTTGTCCTTTTTGATTCCAAAATTTCTCAGTAGAAACTGAGGAAATTTATGACTTATTTTTGTTTCGGATCTTTTCATGTATTGGCGCTCCTAATTTCATCCAGAGTCATCCTCTTCTCTTTCATCTCCTGAATTTTCTTCACGCGCTCAACCATCTTCTCGTCATACATTTGATAGCCCGACTCAGTCACTTCCGCAACCTGCAGCAATCCTTCCTTTGTCCAGTGCCTAATAGTTGGAACTGTTTGATTCGTTGCTTTGGCGAGCTCGCCGATTTTTAGGAGTTTTTCGGATTCTGGCTGCTGATCTTTTCCTTCGATAGCTTTGAGGTATATGTTTAGCGAGCGATCAACTGCTGCAGTGATTAGTTTGAAGTAATCGTTTTTTGAATCTCCTTCACTTTTAACTAATTGCGGTTTTTCTAGTGATTTGATATAAGCAAGTCGGTCATTTTTTCTGATGATTGCAGGCGGATAACCCTTCATCATCAAAATCAAATTCATCAACAAACGTCCAGTTCTACCATTGCCATCAGTGAATGGATGGATAGTTACGAAGCGGTAATGCGCTTCAGCAGCAAGTTCGACGGCGTGCATTTTTTCTTCCTTTCTCAGCCAACGAAAAAACTCATCCATCAAGTCCTGAACTTTTCTCGGATTCGGCATTACAACAGCAGATCCAGAAATTCGCACCGGCACGCGGCGATAAATTCCTGAATTCTCCTTATCGATTTTGTCTAAAATGATTTCGTGGATTTTGAGGATGTCCTTTTCTTTGAGGTCAGATGGTTTGCGCTTGATCTGCTCTTTAACAAAATCCAAAGCGGCGGCATGGTTTGTAGCTTCAAGATGTTCGGCAATTGATTTACCGCCGATAGTTAAACCTTTCTCAACAACTAAAGCAGTTTCGGCGCGCGATAAAGTGTTTCCTTCGATGGCATTACTGGTATATGTTAATTCGATTTTAAACCACTCTTCCAGGTTCTGGACCAGCGCAATATCAAGCGGTCGATGCTTGTCTAGTTTTTTCTTTTTTTCGGTAAGTTTTTTGTAATCCATTTTCTGCCTCATGGTTTTTATGATTCATAAACCATAAAGTATAACCTTACACTTTGCAAGTAATTTTATGAATTTACGTTCACCGAGAGTTCGAGAGGAAATCATCCGGGGTACCAGTTGATAAAGTTCGAAGAAAATCCTGTGGAGCCAGTATTTCTAGATATACACCGTTTTCTCCACGGTGAACGTGAACGGGAGAAAGTGAGACAAAAGTACCAAAATATTACGAATTTTTTGGTCAGATTTTGAGAGGAAGGTGAACGTGAAATGGGGGAGAGGAAATGCTGCGGAGAACCGCCATTACTAGCGGTGTGATGGGGAGATGAAAATCAGAAAAAATCTGGCAGAGACTGAGTTTGCAAAAAAAGCAGTGGCGGTGGATGCGATACCTCTTGCAAACTATTCTCCGTTTTTCTGGAGCTAGTGTTTATAAGGCTCGAAGACACCTTTTGACTGAACTAAAAATTCCGAGAATTTTTGGGTGGTATGCGGGTGAGATTCGAAACGAAATTTTTAAAACTTATAACAGGTTTGAAAATATAAGTTGATCTTACGATGAATTTTATATTTCATTGGCTCCGCTTCTTTTAGTGCCAGCCATTTCATCTTGGTTTGGGTGATAGTTTTTTGGGATACTGAAGATCAATTGCAGTTCCTTGCTTTTTAATCTTGTCAACCTTTTCAACAAAAGGTTTTTTGTTGCGAACAATTTTTCGTTTAAAAATTAATATTTTTTACCAATGAATAGCTCAATAAATAAGAATAAATATGCCATTTTTACCATCTCTGACGTAGACTACGCTGCCTTAGCATTAACTATGTTCGAGAGCGTAAGTAAGTTTTATCAAGACAGCGATTTTTTCTTATTTATTTTTGGTACCGGGACTACGAGAAAATTAGAGGGCAACATTAACGTAATTTATATAGGCGATATCCTAGATGACTTGGATTTAAGTCAAAGATTAGCTTACTATTTGCAAGTTGAATTAGTTACTTCAGTTAGACCGCAATGTTTCAAATTTCTCTTTGGGAAGAATTATGACAAAGCCATTTATTTGGATCCAGATCTATATATTTTCCGACGTATGACGGAGATTGATGATTTACTTAATGGTGAGGTTAATGGAGTAGTGACGCCTCATGCCTTAAGGTCCATTTGTTCAGACAAAGCAGTCGGATGGGATAATGTCTTCCTTCAGTGTGGTATATTTAATTTGGGTTTTCTTGCCCTTAAGAATACACCTGAGACCATGAGAATGGTGAGTTGGTGGGAAGAGAAGCTTAAGTGGCAATGTATTTATGATTTGAAGAACGGCTATTTTGTAGATCAAAAATGGTTAGAGTTTTTACCTGTATATTTTGATGGTTTTCATATCCTGAAACTACCAACATACAACTTGGCACCATGGAATAGTGAGCACTATAATATTTTGTCCAATTCATGCGGTGAATTTTTTATAAATGATTTCGATACCCCTATTGCGTTTATCCATT
The DNA here is from genome assembly GCA_903870105.1 of uncultured Alphaproteobacteria bacterium. Taxonomy (GTDB): domain Bacteria; phylum Pseudomonadota; class Alphaproteobacteria; order Rickettsiales; family UBA1997; genus UBA2645. The sequence continues at coordinate 4,266 of CAIQBQ010000093.1, forward strand.
ATAGCGGGGTAAAAAGATCCGCGGCGCACTACGTGCACATGAAGGAGGCGTATAATTTTTATTTGAATGAACTGCAAAAAAGAAGATTCACAAAACTGGAATTCGTTAACTACGAGGTCAGATTCAAGCAGGATAATTTATACTTAGACAAGGTATGTATTTTCCTATATAAAGATTACGTGAACAACACTAAAGATACTAAAAGCAATCCATTGGTCGATAGAGGATTTTATAATTTCTTACATAGCATAGACATGGAAACAGGGCTCCCAATCTATATAAGAAAGCTTTATGACATACTGCCGGATATATTCGTTCGGAGTAAGAACGAAATAATAGACTATGATAGTCTAATTACATTCATCAAAAATAATTTTACATATAATGGAGTTGTAAGCCTGGAAACCATGGTGCAATTGCGAAATGATAGCATTGGGCTTGACTACGAGATTCAACATACAAATTTTGATGAAATAGATCATGATCCGATCAAAACAGATTCCCCCCCCCGATACACACTATCAACGCAAGTGCAGAATTCGCCTCATTATCCTGCTATACTTTCATTCAGTAACGGGGCAAATCCAATAAGCCAAACTACAATTCATCGACCACGTAAGATAATATTAAAATCAGACAGAATTGAAATTATCAGTGGCGCTATTCGTGTGTGTGTGCCTCATATAGATAAATCTGAAATTTTACCAAATCTTTCTGATATGAAAGCACAAAATTATACTGAAATATGGGTTCCTAGCGCTTATTGTAAAGAAAAATTGCGTAAATCAGCTAGGAAAGGCTCTAAACCAAAGATAAAGATAGTTCCTTATCCCGTATTAAAACCCCACTACAAAATACTAACTACAGATTTACCGAGTAATAAGTTAGTTGTCATGCTGTGCCATGATTTTAATTTAGACTTTGCGACACAAAATCCTCTAGCAAGTCTGAAGGCATTTCAGGGGACTTTCGGGCAAAAAAGTGACATGTTGCTTGTATGTTTTCTTGTTAACGTCAACAAGAACTCAGAAGATTACAAGGGTCTAGTAAAAACTTTCAGTGATGAAAAAAACGCAATAATTGTAGAAGGTACACCCGATAACGATTTGTATTATAGTTATTTGCATTATGCGCATTGTTTTATCTCCCTACATCAAGAGACAATTTTTGGTTATGCATTAGCTGAAGCTATGAGCCTTGGTAAATATGTTATAGCAACCAATAAGGGAGGTAACGTTGAGTACATGAACTCAGACAATAGCTTTTTAATCAACTCAACTTCACCGAAGGAATGTATATCTGAAGCAACGAAGATGCTAATCTCGATCTACAATGATACCGATGTGCTGAATGCAAAAAGTAAGCAAGCCAGACTACACATACAAAAACACTTATCTCCAAATTCCGTAGGTTTAATTATGCAAAAACGCCTTGAGAGAAAACCATCCCTATTTGTTCGCTTGCGCGCGAGTCTCAACAGACGTAAGTTAAGGAAGATTAAGATGAGGTCTATAATATCAATTTTGCTCAAAAATGTGAACCGTCCTGCCATTTTAGAATAAATCAAAAAGGTTAGTGATTTACCGTATCAACTTTAAGTTGATACTAATTTAACGTGCCACAAAGACATTCTGTGGATAAAGATGGAACTTGGATAAATTCGTTTCTGGCCAACATTCCTCTTGGTTCTTTTGCGGTATAAATTTGCAGAGAAAATTTATTGTTAATCCTTACGGGTTTTTCGGCGTTTTTTGGAAATGTGTAATTGTTGCAAGATATTAAAAGTCTATTTTTTCTATCAATTGTTGAGCATTGAACATATATGAATTTGTGTATTGCCAACTTTTCCGTGCAAATAAATTGAAAAATCACTTACAACCTTTTCAGTCATGGCTTCTAAATTGAAGATGTCGAACACATAAATTCTGCCATCTTTTAAAGCTACAAAAAGGTCAGAATTTTAACAAAAGAAATGTTCGAAGGATTTTAGAAAACCCTCTTTATGCCGGAAAAATTAAGCACAAAAATCAGCTTTATGATGGACAACATAAATCAATTATTGCTGACGATATTTGGCAAGAAACTAAAGAAATTCTAGGCAAAAAACAAAGCAACAAGCCATCAATTCCAGTATCAAGAATAACCGCAGCGCCACTCTTAAAAGGTCTGATAAATTGCGGAGTTTGTGGCAGCAAAATGATTCCGACTTACACAATTAAAAATGGTAAAAGATACCGCTATTACCTTTGCTCATCCAAAGCAGTTGGCAACAATGATTCCTGCACAATCGCAAGATTATCAGCGTCAGAAGCGGAAAATTTAGTTACCAATCAAGTTTTGAATTTGCTTAAAAAGCCGGAATTTATCGTTCACACAATTAGCCAATCGACAGGCAATCTTCAGGAAAGTGTTGTCATCAATTCTTTCAAACAAATTGAAAAAGTCTGGGACGAATTATTTCCAGTTGAGCAAGCCAGAATTGTCAGTCTTTTGATCAAAGATATTACGATTAGTCCAAATGGGTTAAATATCAGAATTTTGAAAGAAGGTCTGCATTTATTATCAAACGAACTGACGGCATAATGAAAAATAACATCGAAACTACAGAGCAGGAAACCATCAATATTTTTATTCCGCTTGAAATTAAAAGACGCGGTGGAACGGCAATGGTTGTTATGCCAAAAAATGCGAATGTAGATGATTCTCAGAAGTATTTTGATGAGAAGATGATCAAGTCAATTGCCAGAGCCCATAAGTGGAAAATCATGCTTGATGAGGAGCAAGTTTCATGCTTGGCAAAAATTGCAGAAAAAGAAAATGTCGGCTCTTCATATGTGAGCAGAATTTTTAATCTTAATTTTTTATCACCAAAAATTGTGGAACGGATTTTAATGGCACTCAGCCAAGAACACTAAAACTGCAGGATATTGTGATTAAGGAAATGCCGGATCTGTGGCAAGAGCAAGAAGAGAGATGGGGATTTTAAAATCCGAATTCTGTTTTTAGATCGGATTTTGTGAAAGAATTTACGAAGGATTTTTTAAACATCTTGTCTCTTAAGAGAGCTATTATGCTGGCTATATTTGCGGATTAAAATTTATTCAAATTTTTAGTTACTATTTGCTATCGACTCTTCTTTCCAGCTCTTTTTTTATCTTCGCCATATTATCGCGAATATAATCGCGGTAAGAAACTATTGCAAAAAGCTGCTCATCAGAAAATGAGTGAGCATCTTTAGCAAAATTATTTAAATCTGAGGAAAATCCTTCAGCTGATTTTCTTAAAAAATAGAACTCAATTTTGTTTTCGCTTGGCATAAAATCTTTAAAAGGTTAAAAATAAAAAACAATGTAAAGCTAATATAGACAAGGCTTTACACGGTTTTACTTTACCTTAAAAGAAGTGTTCTATCAAGTCGAAAGAAGGGATTTAGCCAACAATAAATTCCTCTATTGTCACGCCTTTGATTAGTTCGGGCAATTGATTAAGATTTAGGAAAAATCTTGCCATAATCACTCGGTGATTTCCGCCATTGATATAAAATTTATCGCCAACTTTGAAGAAACTCATATTCTCTTTTTTCTCTTCGGATAAATAATAATCGGGATTTTCTTGAAACCTGTAAACAAGATCGTGCCAGCGCTTTAATATCTGCAGATTTCTTTCGGTAGAAAAGTTAGGGATATTTTTGTCACTTTTGAAGATATTGGGAAGCAACTCCATCCAGCTATAACCAACATAATCAGAGTGTGTGGTTCCAAAAACTTTATTCAGCGGGACTGATCCAGTATAATAATCACCCCATTTGCCAGAATTTTCTTCTAAAAATTTCCAACCCTCAAAATGCTCCAATTTTTCATCAGAAAAATCCGGTTTGTTTGTGATTAGCAGATCGTGAATGTTTGTGTTTAAGACTGTCAAATCAGCTATTTCAGAAAATTAAAACAAAAAAACTCCCTTAAGAAATTAATCTTTAAGGGAAAATCAGGAGCCACCACCACGCAAAACCTGCGTGGTGACAGCCTATTTCCTCGTAAGAGGTGTTTTATTCGGCGCAATTCCCGATCACGAAATAGTGTTCTTAAAAATCCATTTTTAGCAAGAAAATTTATGCGACCAGTTCGAAAAAAATTCAAAAATACCGCTCGAACTAAACAATGGCAAAGTTAGATGAAAAACCTGTGAAGCCAGTATTTATCGAACTTCACCTTTTTCGCAAAAGTGCAGTTGAAGCGGAGAAACGGAGAGAGAAATGCTAAAAAATCAGCAAAATTTGGAATTTTTGGAGAGCGGAAAGTGCGGATGAAATGAAAATCAAAAAGCTGGGAGACGCTGCAAACACAGGGCTTTGAAGGGGGTAGTAAAAATTGCAGAAACCTACGGGAGACTTGGTTTGCAATAGGATTTTGGCGGAAGCGGTGAGATTCGAACTCACGGAACACTTGCATGCTCGGCAGTTTTCAAGACTGCTGCCTTCAACCACTCGGCCACACTTCCATAACTAAATATTGCCTCTGCACCAAAGGCAACACTTCCATAGCTGAAGATTGCCTCCGCACTAGAGAGGCTGCACTTTCAAACTATAATCTTATGTATGGTTGCTTAGCCGCGGGGGCCAAGGTTACACAAGGAAGTGGCAACCTATTTTAGGGTATTTTTATTTACAAGATGGTGTGTAGATTTGATGTGTAATTTTTTTGATGTTCTCTTTTTTAAGCGCAATCCCTGTAAAAATTTACTAACTCAGTTCTAAATTATATTACAAAAATTACCGCTTTATTGGCGCTCGCGCTTGGATAGTCAGCGCGAGATTAGAAGATTTAGAAGTGAGTTAGTAAATTTTACAGGGATGAAGTCTTAAAGAATTTGCTCTAATTTTTTTATTCATGAACGAACTAAACGACATCCGTCCTTATCGCGCGATTCATCGACGCAAGTCTCGGAAAATTTTTGTGGGAAATGTTGCTATTGGTGGGGATGCGCCAGTTTCAGTGCAATCGATGACGAATACGCCAACAACCGATATTCAAGGCACAATTCGCCAAGTGAATGAGTGTGCAGAGTTAGGTGCAGAGTTAATGAGAATTTCGATTCCAGATCAGGAATCTTCCGAGGCGTTGAAGCAAATTATTCCACATTGCCAGGTGCCAATTATTGCCGACATCCATTTTCACTATCGTCGTGGCATCGAGGCGGCGCAGGCGGGGGCGAAATGTTTGCGGATTAATCCGGGCAATATTGGCTCTGACGAAAAAGTGAAAGAGGTAATTAAAGCGGCGAAAGATTACGGATGCGCGATTCGAATTGGGGTGAATGCGGGGTCGCTTGAAGCAGACTTACTGCAAAAATATAAAACGCCAACTCCTGAGGCTCTAGTTGAGTCAGCGCAACGTCACATGAGAATTCTTGAAGATAATGATTTTTTTGATTTCAAAATCAGCGTGAAGGCTTCCGATGTTTTTCTTGCGGTGGCAAGTTACAAAGCGCTTTCAGAGGTTTGTGATTATCCGATTCACATTGGAATTACCGAGGCAGGAAGTTTAGCAGCAGGAACGGTGAAATCTTCGATTGGCCTTGGAACGCTACTTTGGCAAGGCATTGGCGACACAATGCGTGTTTCACTTTCGGCTGATCCTAAAGAAGAAGTTAAGGTTGCTTACCAAATTTTAAAATCGCTTGGGCTGCGTCACCGCGGGGTAAATTTGATTTCTTGCCCATCTTGCGCGCGTCAGGCTTTCGATGTAATCAAAACCGTAGAAGCAGTAGAGAAGAGGGTTGAGCACATTAAAAAACCTTTAACAATTTCTATTTTGGGTTGCGTTGTGAATGGACTCGGCGAAGCGGCACACACACAAATTGGTATTACTGGCGGCGGAGCAGGGCGACACAATGTTTACATGAATGGCAAGCCAGATCATAAAGTTTCTAGTGAAGAATTGGTAGATCACATCGTCAATTTGATCGAAGCAGAAGCGAAAAAATAAGATGAATTTTAACAAAAATTTAATTGCCAAAAATTTTTCACTTGGGGCAAAAACTTACGATGAAGCGGCGCAGGTTCAACTCGCTTCGGCTGAGGAATTAGTTGCGTTTATACTGCCTTACTTAAAAAAAGATGTGCAGATTTTAGACTTAGGTTCGGGGACGAGTTTTATTGCGAAGCAACTTGCGACTTATGAAATTACTGAGGTTGATATTTCGGCCGAAATGCTAAATTCTTGGCACGAGCGCCCTTCAAACGTTACCGCAATTCAGGCAGA
>CAIQBQ010000094.1 GCA_903870105.1 uncultured Alphaproteobacteria bacterium
CCTCTACTTTACGTTTACCTTGATTAGCTACTTTACCAGCAAGTTCTCCGCCTTTCCGCAGAACTGATCCGGCAGCTGCCCTCGTTGCAGCCATGCCGCGACTTTGAACGCCTTGAAGAACAGATCCAGCTTTCATGGCCATTTCGTGAGGCTTGAAGCTATTTGACCAGCTACTACTAATTTGACTGCCTCCGACTAATGTTGCCGCGACTTCGGCAATTTTATCCATGAATGTAGAAAAGATGTACATAAGCAAGGCGCCCTTGATTATTGTAATTAGCTTTGACCCATTCATTGATCCAAGTATTGGCAAACCTATTCCAAGAACTTCAAAGCCAGTATAGGTTTTGATGTCGGCGATTTTGAAGATGCAGTAAATACTATCATTTTCTGCGGCGCTATTACAGGAGATATTTTTTTCTGATGCTTGTCCGTAGATGTCTGTGACGCTTGCCCCATCTCTTGTGATTTTTGCTGTCGTTGTGAAGGTGGCACTGCCGATTACAATATTGTCAAAAATTGCGATTAGTATGCCAAGATAAGCAAATAGAATCATCGGCTGAAGAATGAAGCCGAGCATTTTCTTCCACCAATTATTAAAAATTCCTTTGGTTCTATTAAAGAGGGACAGAGGAATAATGAAGACAGAGACATACATCAAGATGATCACCGAAGTCATTGCTACCAAGAAAAACTGCAACGCCCTAATCGTCATAAAAATTAGGAAGAAGGCGAAAGTGAATGCGGCGATCACAAATACAATTCCCAATCCCCCAGTTAAGAATCCTCCGAGAATCATAAAGATCAGATTCGGTACGGATAAGCTCGGCCCAAAGCCAAGGGCTTTAGCGATTTTGCAATCGAGAATATCCCAAACTTCTAAGTATTCTTTGCCAGGGGGATAGCTTGGATTATCGTATTTCGTATCACTATTGTCGTCGGCGTAATTCCAACGCGGGAATTGACAGCCATCTAACTTAGATGTCTCTTGGTTGTCGGGCTTAAAAGTTATCGCTGCTAAAGTTCCGGAGGCCTCAAGAACCCCGTTAATTAAAATATCTTGCCAGGCAGTGCCCAGGGTGAAGTAACAAACTAGTGCCAATTTGAGGATGTAAGGAAATAAGTTTTTGCGTTCGATGTAAGACTTTGGCACCGCAAGCAAAATCATTACTCCATAAAATGCTACAGAGAGTGTTAGCACCATTTTGATTAATAGCTGGAACCGCTTCTGTATTTTGATAAAAAAAGAATCTCCAGTCAGAGCTAAGCCTTTGCGGAATGTGTAGCCACTAGTGCAGTAGTCATTCTGATCTGGTGGCTCATCAGGATCGAGGCATTCGGTATGTCCTGCTTTGTTGAGAAAAATATTTTGCATCGTTTCTTTGAAGCACTGAACCATTGGTGCTGTGAAGCCGCGAGTGCTGATCGGTAATAATTCTGCCGTGTAGCTGTAGAAATTTTGTGAGTCGCCTTTCATGTCGCGACAAGCATCATCGATGTAGCCGCCAGTAAGATTGGAAGTGCGAACATAAGGAATAAGGGGTATTTTTGAGCAATGCTTCATGAATTGGCAGAAGTTTACTAAGTTGTCGCCATTTTCTTCCTTCTTTTCTGTTCCGCCGCCAAGTAAGTGATTGTAAGGACAAGAAGAATAGGTTTTAACGCAGGCATAGTTCACTTGCTCGGTGCTGGCATAAGCTTCAAAATAGATACCATTATTCTCACATCTAGAGCCAATTGTGCAGAATTTATTTGTGGCTTTGGTGCCAAAACTTACGTTATTGCCAACATCTCTAGACCCTCCTTCGCTCTCGATACAAACGGCATCTTGACTTCTAGATTTACAACAAGCGTAAGATTTTTGCATTGCGGCTTGATCTTGTTCAGCCGTGTTCGTACCTTCTGCTGTGGCCTTAGCCAAAAATCGATAACAAGCGTAAGATGATGCCATTCCTGGACCAGTCATGTAATATCTCTGCTCATCAGTGTCGTAACCAAGAATTCTATTTCTGCGCTCTTTGCTCCATGTTGTGGGGTTGGTGCAGGCTCCATTGCCATTGTCTATTTTTTCCACGCCGCCGTAAATATATTCGCGATAATTTTGATTGGCGATTACAGGTGCATCGTTAGTTCCGCAGCCACTGGCATTGCTGAGCTGAGGTGTTGGCTTTGTAAATAAGTTGATCAAGCATTTTTGATAAGACCCTTTTACCCTGGTCCATATTCCGCTATCATCTTGAACTCCATCAGCATTCAGCTGTTCCCATCCGTACCATTCAGATCCACAAATTTTACCGGTATGGTAAGCCTGATTAGCCATTCCGTGAATTATTGCCAAAGCAGCATACATGGCGGCAACGGCGGCTAAATATAACGAGAGACTTGCGCAACAGCGACTTGTATCCGTGGTCGATATAGGAACATTCGGACATGCCACTGGTGCTGTTGCTGGAACGGCGCAAGCAGCACTAACTGCAGAGGTATTCCCCCACATCGCAATGCATACACTTGTTAGCGAAGCTATTCGAAATGGAAGGGTGGGATTTGGATAAGGGACATCCGTAGCTTGAACCGCTGTGTTTACGCCAGCTGAAGCAATATTTGGCGGATATATGGAGGCTTGACAAATCGCAGTCGCGGCTTTGTTGGCAAGGAACATTGTAGTCCCGGTGGCGGCAATGAATCCGATGCATGTCGGATTGGTAAGTTCAATTAGGAAATCTTTATTATCGCCGTGCGGATCATAAGCGAGATTCTTATTACCATTAGTAGTGTCACATGTGGTGCCGCTAAAACTATTGGGACGAACACCGTCATAAGCCGCATAAGTTGCCTCATAAGGAGCGAGAATAGCGGAGACGACAAGAAAAAAGCAGAGTAGCCAAGATAGCGTAGGGCGCAAAGATTTGGGGCGGGGGCTACTTTTCCGCATCAAAGATTTTTCATTAGTTTGTTGATTCCACGATTAGCAATTAACAGAGACGTTACATCGAGAATTTTTTGTAACTCAATCATGTTATTTGGTAATGATTTTTCGATCGATTTTTTTAGTCATTCGTAAAGACAGTATTTAGAGATAAAGCAGAGCTAAAAATACTTGTAATAACGCGCCATCACGCCCCAGGTATTTTGGGTTTGTGGAGTAATATTATCGTTAGTAATCATGTGCTTCACGCCAGTTTGCAGAGTTAGGCGATCAAAGATTTTTGTTTTGTCAAAATCGTAACCAAAAGAAATTTCACTAAGATTTTGACTAGCTACCGCCCGATTTTTACTTGTGTGTCCAACTAACACATTCCAGTTGCGGTAAAATTTTGTGATCAAATTTCCGGTCAGATATCTTTCGTTGATGTCAGAATTTCCGCCAACATTTCTCATTTGCACATATTCAAGCAATAAGTCGAAAGCCACATGTTCTCTCCACGGATATTTGTAATTCATGCCGGCAACCAAACCTTTTTGGTCAGCAATTTTTGAAGGCGCAACCGAGCTCATTCTTGGATTTACCGCCAAGTTTAAGTAGGAGAAATTATAGGATAATTTTTCCTGATTGCCGAAATCAAAATCGATATTTAGGCCCATGTTGTAAGAGGCTAGAGATCGCGTATCTCCAGGTTTGCCATCAGATTTATGCGCCGAATCTCTGTTAACCAAAATAGAATTATCGAGATTCTTGCGATCGTTAGTGAAGGTGGAGAAAGAAAAATTATACAAACCAGTTTTCTTGGCATCGCCCAAGCGGTAAACGCCGCCAAACCCAAGTTTCTCAGTTTGTTTGTAAGTACTGGCAATGCTATAACTCCACAGGCCGCGATCCCAGCGCCAAGCGTTGCCGAAGTTAAGATTAAATTTTCCGGCGACGAGTGAGTATTTTTCTTCGTTAAAATTCAGAGCTAATTCTTGAAAATATGCGCCAGTATTTTCGAAGTAGCGATTTTTGCCACTGCGCAGGGTGCCAGAATTATCAAGCCTTTCCGCGGCAATGTAACTGCTGAGCCAGAGTTTTTTATTGAGATGTAGATTGGTGTAAAAACGAATTTCTCCAGTGAGATCTTTATATTCATCATTCTTGCTGGTGGTGCGGTAATTATTTTCAAATTGCGTTTCGACAATTAAGCGATTGGTTATTTTTGGCTCGAGCGTCAATAGAAGATTTTTTGAATCTGAATTGACGATATCATTTAGAATGCCTCGATTGCTGTAGGTTTGCGCCCAAACTTTCTCAGAAAGAATGGTGAAGAAAATGGCGAGAAATAGGAATTTTTTTTTCATTAATTGAGCTTACTCTTTGCTGCTTAAACTAGATTTTTTTATGCTAACCACACTCTTAATCGCAACAAGTTTTTCCGTCGGATTTTTCTTTAAAATTATTGCTGGAGCAATGTTTACGATTAATAGAATAACTCAACGCATCATTACTGCAAAGGCGCTAATTCAAAAGAATTCATCACTTAATCCGATTTTTTTCTGCGCAGTAAATTCGCCCGCAAAGCTGAAGAAAGTTTTTTCTTTTTACTAACCTTCACTTCCTGTTTTTTCTTATTTGTAACAGGGTCGTCTGTTGTTTTTTTGGTCATTTTTAAAATTAATTTTGTCTGTTTACTGTTTTGATCCGTTATCTTTCATTTTGGATCAATATTTAAGCGACAATAGAGGGAACCTTGCGGGTTAAATTATTCCCAGAAATTTTTTTGATGTTTGGGCCATAAAAATCCCCAGGAATTTCCCCCAACCTCAATGAAGTCAAAACGTAAATCATGATTTTGAAATTGCCGATTCTTAGCAACGAATAATTCAGCCGAGCGCTTGATTCGATTAAGTTGATGCGGCCTCAAAACTTCTTCAACAGATGCTTGTGACCTGCGCGCCTTGACCTCAACAAAAATAATTACTTGTGATTTTTTAGCGACGATGTCGATTTCGCCGAAATGATTTTTGTAGCGCCAAGCAAGGATTTTATAACCCTTAAGTCGCAGAAAAATAATCGCTATTTTTTCTGCTAAGATTCCGAATTGGTAAGTATTTTTAGCCATTAGACGACATCACGCTAAGCCATCTACTTCTAGCGCGCAGCCTTCTTGTATCAACATTGCCACGTAGTTTTTCACCTCTTTCCTTCAGGCTTATTGTTGAATATCTCATTTTCACATCATCCGTTTTTAATTCGCGCGCACGCTCAAGAGATGGGGATTCCTTTTTATCTTGAGTGCGTCTTGCCAAAGCTCGGCTTCGCGCATTGCAAATAATGACCTGACGGTTCTTGTCGTGCAGGCGTTTGTGATGCATTATGATGTTGTCGGTGAACCTGCGGCGCTTTCTGTTGACGAGTTTGCGCATTGCGCTGCGACTTAATCCGCGCCTGTGAGTAATGCGACGAATTTGGCTGTACAAAACATGCGCCAAGGTGTGTCCAGCAATCTCATGTATCAAAGCGGGGTGAGCACTAATTAGGCTGGTCGCATCAAGTGTCATCATGCCAATTGAGGGCAAAATAATGAATGTCACGATTTGTGTAGGCGATTGAAATTAAAATAGAGATGCGCGGCTTTCTAGGTAAAAGCCTTTATTTGCCAATACAAAAACGCGAGAAGATCACATCGAGAATATTTTCGATGCCAACATCGCCAATTATTTTTCCGATCTCACGTGCCGTAAGACGTAAATCTTCAGCGGCTAGTTCAATATTTTTTTCTAGAGAAAAGCTCTGTAAGTTTTTGACGCATTCTTGAAGCGCGATTCGGTAACGCTCTTGAGTAATTAGCGGAGAGCTTTGTTTTGGTACGAGTTCAAGGATTTTTTCTTCGAGTCTAGCAAGAAGTTGGGAGGTGTTACCATTCGACAAGCTCAACATCACAGATCCATCACCCCAAGCCTGTCCAAGATTAACGTCAAGGAGATCGATTTTATTCGTGACCACAATCGTATTTTCATCAATTAAATCCTCGCGCAAAATCGGATTAGTTGCATCGAGGAGAAAAATTTTAATGTCGGCCAAGGCCGCTTTCTGCAAGGCGCGACGAATTCCTTCTTTTTCAATCGGATTGTCAGTTTCGCGCAAGCCGGCAGTGTCGGAAATTCTGACGGGCACTCCTGCAATCGACAAATGAACTTCAACAACGTCGCGAGTTGTGCCGGCAAATTCTGAAACAATCGCCACTTCACTTTGTGCTAAAAAATTAATCAGACTCGATTTACCAACATTAGGAGCGCCAATGATAGCAAGGCTTAAACCGTCTTTAATTTTTTGACCGATTTTTTTGTCGTCGAGATGTTTGGCGATTTCTGCGCTTAAATTTTTTACGTCTAGTTCAACTGCATCGACAATATTTTGTGGCAAATCTTCATCAGGAAAATCAATTGCTGCTTCAATGCGTGCGGTAATTTCAATTAAGCGAAAACGCCAATCTGCGTAAATTGTGCCAAGCGCTCCCTCCAACTGCTGCAAGGCTTGGCGGTGTTGCGATTCAGTTTCGGCAGCAATTAAATCTGGAATTGCTTCAGCTTGAACGAGATCAAGTTTTCCATTCAAAAAAGCACGCTTGGAAAATTCACCCGCTTCGGCTAAGCGACAATTTTTTTGTGCAGAAAGAATTTCGAGAATTTTTTTAAGAATGAATGAAGAGGCATGAATGCTGATCTCGGCGACATCTTCGCCAGTAAAACTTGCAGGTGCAGAAAAAAAAGAAATCAGTGTTTCGTCAATTACTTGTGAATTTTTTGGGTCGAGAATTTTTTGAAATGAAATTTTCTGATGTTGCAGCGCCCCTTTAAA
>CAIQBQ010000095.1 GCA_903870105.1 uncultured Alphaproteobacteria bacterium
CAAAACTGTATTATCTTGGATATTAGTATTTTCGCCGACGGTGATTTTAGTAACGTCGCCACGCAACACGCAGCCGTACCAAATTCCAGAATTTTTGCCAATTTTTACGTCGCCCGAGATGATTGCTGTGTGTGCCACAAAAGCAGATGAGTCAATTGCTGGCGATATGCCGCGGTAAGTAAGAATATTTTTCATTTTTCGTATTTTATTGTAGCGCTCTAAGCTTGTCGAAAGTAAGTGATTCACCATGTTTCGACAGACTAGAAATGACTATTTATTTAGTTTTAAGGCCAGTTGGTAAATTTCTTTTTTATGTATTCCGTATGTCTCCGCTAAATTTTGCGAGAGATTTTTAAGGCTTTCGCCTCTAGCTAATGAAGCCCTTACTTCATTTTGTAAATCTTCTTCAGAGAAATTTTTCTCATCTTTTTTTGCCTTTTCGACAAGAATCACAAATTCGCCGCGCAACTTTCCAGAATTTTCGTTGAAGAATTCTTGCAGGCTTTTTAATTCTTTAGTGACGATTTCTTCGTGAATTTTAGTGAGCTCACGCGCCGCGCAAACTCTGCGCTCTCCAAGAGTTTCAGAAATTATTTCTAATGTTTCGACAACGCGATTTGCTGATTCAAAAAAAGCAAAAGTAAAATTTTTCGGCAGAGATTTTAGTAATTTTTCGCAAGCAGTTTTTGTTGTTGGCAAAAATCCAAGAAACAAAAAATTATCGCAAGCGAGGCCAGAAGCACAAAGCGCTGAGGTCAATGAAGACGCGCCAGGAATTGGAATTATTTTTTGATTTCTTGCTCGTAGAAAATTTACTAATTTATAGCCTGGGTCAGAAATTAGCGGCGTTCCTGCGTCAGAAATTAAAGCGAGAGATTTTCCTTCGAGGAGTAAATGCGAAATTTTTTCCCGCATCTTTTCTTCACTGAAATCATTGTAAGTTAACGTCTTCTTACCTTTTATTTCGTAAGCGTGAAGCAGACGTAGTGAAAGACGAGTATCTTCGCAAATTACGTAATCAACTGAAGTTAAAACTTGCAAAGCGCGCAAAGTAATGTCGTTCAAATTGCCAATCGGGGTAGCGACGACGTAGAGTGCGCTCTCAAGTTTTATTGCTTGAGTTTTGAGTGAAAGATCGAGCATTTTGAATTCTATTCCCCTATTTAGTTTTATTTTATGAAAAAATTTCTGCCGCTTTTAGTTCTGCTTCTTTTTGGATGTCAATCCGTTACAAGAGTGGAACACAAGATACTTGAGCCCATTGCTAAAGTTCCGGTAATTTCTGAATCAACAACTCATGATCAGTTTGAATCGCAAAATTTGCAGACGCCAAAAATCGAAGAAAAGAAAACTCCTGTCGCGTTATTTTTACCATTCTCTGGCAAAAATAAAGATTTGGGTTGGAGCCTTTTTAATGCTGCGACAATATCGCTTTTCGACAATGATCACAACAATACTATCGAGCTAGTTTTAATTGATTCGAAAGACAGTGCAACTGAGGCGGAAGAGGCTTTCAAGCAGATAGTAGATCGTAAAATTAAAATCGTAATTGGACCGGTATTTGGTCAAGCAGTTACGGCGATTGAGAAGGAAGCGAAGCGTAACGGAATAACCGTGATTTCACTTACCAACAATCAAGAATTAATCGGGAAAATTAACTCAGATGGCGGAGTTTTTTTAGCAGGAATTTTGCCTGAAGCACAGATGGACAGAATTATCGAATATGGAATAGATCAAGGTAAACCAAACTTTGCTACCATTGCGCCGAATAGCCAATATGGGCGAACAATCTCAAGTCTTTTTAGTAAAATTGTTCGTGATCGTGATGGAAATATGATCACCTCAGAATTTTACGATGTTAATGGAGTCAATATTGATCGCGCTGTAGAGCGTGTTGTTAATGCCTTCACTTTGTCGCCAAATTTAACTGATGGAAAAAGTAAACTTAAAAAAGATGTGGTGCTTGTTGATAAAGATCGTGTTTATCCGCAAATTATTTTTGTTCCAGAGTCGGGAAAATTGCTGTCGAAAATTGCTGCCGCTTTGAAGAAGTTAAATAAGGACGAGCGTGATTTTCAGCTAATTGGCACAAGTCAATGGGACGAAATTGCAATCGCTAATGATTCAAATCTTTTCGGCGCCTGGTTTCCCGCTCCAGAAAATGGCCGATTCCGCAATTTCGAGCGCTCTTACTATCAAAATTTCAATAAATTACCACCGCGCATTTCTTCAATTGTTTACGATTTAACCGCAGCTTCAATCGAACTCGTTAACCGCAGCGGTAGATTGCAAACTCCAAAAATCGCTGATTTTATCGGCTATGAAAATCCGCCAATTAATGGTTTCGATGGCATCGATGGCCCATTCAGATTTTTACCGAATGGTTTAGTGCAAAGAAATCTAGCGGTGTTGCAAGTGGGCGGAGGCAGATTCGACACAATCGACCGCGCGGTGGATAGATTTTTGAAATATTAGTTTCGATAAAAACCAAAACCTTTTCTGAATTGAAGGTTGATCTTGGTAGTAATTTTAGAAAATATGTTAATGCAAATAATAAAGCCCTAAGTAAGGGGTAAAAGAGTTAACAACTCAAAAGAAATGCAAAAATTTGCAGAATTAAGCCCGTGCAGGACGTGAAGATTCTGGAATTATTTTAAATGATTTTCTTAACCAATAGAAACATCGCAGGCATGATGCCAATTCACTCGAAGATAAATGCCGATGGCTATTTTATCTAAGGATTTTTAATTACTGAAATTTTTGCGATATAGTCGCGGCCAAGGAATTGGCAAAAAATGTTTTTGATTGTGATGTTTTGGAAAATATGGCACATCACTTGAATGAGCAGAAAATATTCCTCAATGCAGAAGGGACTCAACAGAACATGGGTGTGAATAGGGGATAATAAAACTTTTTCAAAACCATTAACATCTTGAGTAATTACAGAGCTATCAACGAAACCAAAAATTCCCACTTATCTAACAGAGCTCATAACTCTTTATTCCAGCTAAAGACTTCTCGACTTCGCGCAATTTATTGACTATCCGATTTATCTAGTCAGGTTCTGTTCGAACAATGGTTTATAGATTTGAACTAACATTTTACAAAAATAATAAATATGCCCAAAAGAAAAGCTTTAGGCTCGAGTGGCAGTGAAGAAGAAACAGAATCGAATGAAGAGAGAGAAGCCCTTCAATATTTTATTGACGGTTATGAAACAGAAGAAGAATTAGATTCTGATAGCGAAGATCAAGATGATTTTGTAACAGGCCTTAAGACTTGGGCTAAAGACCTCGATTGTCCCGAAGAAGAAATAGAATCGAGAAAGGAGGCAATAGAAATAATTATTAATACTAGGAAGGATAGAACTGAAATCCTTTCATTAGAGGAACTTGGATTATCATCTCTTCCCAAGCAGATTGCTGAGCTTACTTTTTTGGAAGAGTTACAACTTAGCGAAAACAATCTATCGTCAATTCCTGATTGGATTAGCGAGTTAATCTCTTTAAAAGCTTTGCGTCTTGGGGGTAACAAAATACAAATAATTACTCCAGAGCTTGTTAAGCTTACCTCTTTGGAAATTTTACATCTTGGTGGCAACAAAATAGAAATAATTCCTTCGTGGATTGCAAGCCTTCCCGCTTTGGAAACTTTAGATCTTCAGGACAATCTCATAAACACGCCTATTGCCGAGATTGAAAACCTTAATTGTTTGATAGATTTAAATCTTAGCTCAAATGGACTAAACACAATCCCAGAATCCCTACTAACTTCACCAGAAGGATTACATCGTCGCATCGACCTAGAATTCAATCCAATCTCTCCGGCAGAAGCCGCCAGACTTAGTGCGCTAGCCTTGGCAGGAGGAGCAACTTTAATTGTATCAATTCAAGACCACCAAGGCACAACAGAAGATCAGCAGCAAGAATTAGCCAACTCAATCATAGGCAGAATCATCCTAAAAGCCCCTGAAGAAAAGAAAGAAGAACTAAAAGCATTACTCGATTCAGAACAACTTCCTAATTTCAAACGATTCCTAGCGGAATGCCCGCGCACGGAAGCTTGGAAATCTCACGAGCCTGAAATGACCCGATGTCTTTTTGAAGTCGTAAACAAGATGAGCGAGAGCGAAGTGGTAAAAACAAAATGCGAAACTCTGGCAGCAACGGCATTTGGAACTTGTGGAGATAGGGTTGGCCTAGCATTCGTGCAGATGCAATTAGCGCTGAATTTATCCGATAAAGAAGTGAGGGATATGAACCCACAAGAAGTTTACGATTACGCTAAACAAGAGAGCGTGATCAAATTTTTATCCGACAAAGCAGAGGCTAAAATTGCAGAGATTAAAACAGAAGGCGGCGGCTTAGATGCAATCGAAACACACTTGGCTTATTTGCAAATTGGTAGCGATCTTGGGTTGAATTTGAGAGCTAATGGCATGCTTTATCAAGCATGCTCAAATGTAACAGAAGATGATTTAGAATCTGCCAAAGCAGAGTTTCAAGAATTGGATCCTCATCTTCAAGCGGCTAAGCATCTTTATGAAGATGGAATGCTTCGAACACATCCTTTTGTGCAAGAGGTAATTACCGAAGTTAGTGGAAGAGAGAAGTTTTGTTTAGAAACAAAAGAAGGTGAGAATGAATACGAATATATGGCAAGGGCGCAAGCTTTACGAAAATTAATTGAAGAAGCTGCGATTAGTGAGATTGGCTTGAGGTGTGATGGGTTAAGATCTGCGGTTGAGGCAAGCTCTGTTTCAGCTGAAGATTCTGCTAGTCTGGTTCCTGGAGTAACAATAACTCCTACCGAAAGTAGATCGGTTGTTAGAGATGCATTAGAACAAGAGTTATAACCGACAATAATGAGCCTATTTCAAAGTCATTAATCTTTTAAAGAATCATGTTTCTATAATAAAAAAACCGACAATCTCCTGAAAAAATTTAGGAAATTGTCGGTTTTTTTACGCCTAATTTTTGCTTCTATTTTTAGTTAGAGCTATTTCCAAATGAGAATAATTTTCCGAAAAATGATTTCTTTTCATTGCGATTATTATTGAAGCGATCTCTGTTATCGCCACGACGGTTGTTGTTTTTTCTTCTGTTATTGTCGCGCGGTTTGCGATTGCCGCGATCAGATTCCGATGCCACCTCATCTCCAGAAGAAGCATTGTCAAAATAGCTTTTTTCCAAGCCAAGTTGATTCACTTTTCCGGTGGTAACTTGCATTTCGATTTCGCGTCTTTCGTCATCAGACAAACTCTTGCGCCTCTTGATGTTGAAGCCTTGCGAACCAACATCATCACCTTGATGCATGAAGATATGAACATCGTAATTTCTCTCGGTCGCCATGATTTCATGTTTCTTGAAATTCATGATGTAGGCGATGGTTTCGGAGTTGGTATAAACATAAATCACGCCAGCTTGTTTATCGGAACAAGAGTGACGAATTGCGCGCAAAATGCTAACGGCCAAAATTTCTACTGAACGAACGTAACCAGTTCCAGCGCAATGTTTGCAAGGCTCGGTAATTGTTTCAAAGAAGCTGGCACCAAGACGTTGGCGCGACATTTCAAGTAAACCAAAAACGCTGATGCGGCCGATTTGAATGCGGGCGCGATCGTTCTCTAATTCGTCACGCAAAACTCTTTCGACATTACGACGATGTCTTTGATCATACATATCGATGAAATCGATAACAACTAGACCAGCCAAATCACGAAGGCGAAGTTGTTTAGCAATTTCTTTAACTGCCTCAAGGTTAGTTGCGAAGGCAGTTTCTTCGACACCACTTTCGCGAGTGGCGCGACCAGAGTTTACGTCGATTGCCACTAGAGCTTCAGTGTGATCAATCACGATTGAGCCGCCAGAAGGAAGGTTAATATTTTTTTCGTAAAGCGCAGTGATTTGTTGTTCGACGCGATATTTATTGAAAATCGGCACACGCTCTTCGTGCGATTTAATGTTGTGAGCAGAGCCAGGCATGGTCAGCTTCACAAAGTTAAGAACGGTATTAAAGGCCTCAGTTCCTTCGATGATTACTTCGCCAACATGCTCGTTGTAAACGTCACGAATGCATCTTTTGATTACATCATCTTCCGCGTGAATAAAGGCCGGCGCAGTTGATGAATCAGCAGTTTCTTTGATGTTGCTCCACAATCTGTTGAGATAATCACAGTCGCGCTTGATGTCTTCAGGCTTTTTGCCGACGCCAGCAGTTCTGATGATTACTGAGCGATCAGCTGGCGTGTTTAGTTCATTTAAAATCGAACGCAAAAGTTTGCGATCGCGGAAATTATCAACCTTCTTTGAAACGCCGCCCTTGTTCGGCGTATTGGCCATAAGCACGCAATATTTACCGGCGATTGAGATGTAAGTCGTCATCGACGCGCCCTTATTGCCGCGCTCTTCTTTAGAGGTTTGTACTAAAATTAATTGGCCGGGCTTAATTACTTCTTGGATGTTGTAGCGCTTGTAGATGTTATGAACATTGCCACGATAAGCCCCGGTTTCATCTTCAACAGAATGAGCGCCAGTTGTTATTGAGTCTTCATTGTCGTCTTTGTTGCCCTCTCTATCTCTGGGGCCATTGCCACGATCTCTTTCTTCTGATTCAGAATTGTCTTCATCATCATTTCGCGGAGTTTGGCTATTCATGTCGCGAAACTTTTGTCTTTCGCTTTCAGGAATTTGATAGAAGTCGGGATGGATATCAGCAAATGGTAAAAAGCCGTGACGGTCTGAGCCGTAATCAACAAAACAGGACTGAAGAGAAGGTTCAACTCTGGTTACTTTTGCTAGATAAATATTGCCTTTAATTTGCTTAATAGCGATGGCTTCACGATCAAAATCTTGGAGAATTCCATTTTCTAAAACTGCGACTCGAGTTTCTTCGCGGTGGGCGGCGTCGATCAAAATTGTTTTCATGTTCCTTGAAATTAATAGCGGAAGGAACGGCTATTTACCTAGGTGGAGATAAGATTGTCTGATGAGAATAACATAAAAATCCTAGGAATAACTGCTTCAGCTGATTGTAAAAATAGTAGTAAATATTGGCGCAAAACGGCCAAGAAAAATTCGAACGGAAGTTAGAAATCACAAACTTATTTACCAGTTGTTTCTGTTTGAGAGTCGAGCCAATTTAAATATGCCTTAGAGCCACGATCTATCTGAATCGACAAGATTTGTGGAATCTCGTAAGAATGATGTTCTTGAATAATTTTTTCTACCGCTTGGTAAAGAGAATTTTTGGTTTTAATACGCAGTAAAATTTCGCAGTCATTCTGTAATTCGCCTTGCCAGAAATACATGCTTTTGACTTCGCAAAATTGCACACAAGCAGCAAGATTTTTGCTTAATAAAATCTTCGCGAGATTTTTCGCGGAACGTAAGTTTGGGTAGGTAGTTTCAACTAAAATTAATTTTGTCATGATTTTTGCACATCGAGGATTAGTTACAAAAAATAGTCCGGAGAATTCAATTGCAAGTCTTGAAGCTGCTTATCGAGCGGGATTTCGCAATATTGAATTTGATCTGTGGTTTTTGAATGGAGTAATTTTAGTAAAACACAATAAGCCTGAAGGTGAAGATCTTCCAACTTTATGTGATTATTTGCGTCTCGGCAATGAAATGACTTACTGGCTCGATTGTAAAAATTTAGATGGGAGCAATGCTAAAGAAGCTTTGGAGATGATTTTTTACGAGATCAAAAAAGCAAAAATCAATCTCGAGCAAATATTTTTGGCGACATTTGCACTAGATGACGAGGTATTAACACAAGCGCGAAGAATATTTGGAAATGACGTTAAATTTATTTTTGCTTGCGGAGAGAGTGATAAAATTGCCGAGCTAGAAAAAATCTGCGCTCAAAGCGAAGTGAAGTTTATTTCAATTTTTCACGAATTTATCGACGCAGATTTTGTTAAAAAATTTTCCAGACAAGAAATTTTTGCTTGGACGGTGAATGATGTTGAGAGACTGAAAGAACTTGAAGCTCTAGGCATAAAATATTTTGCCAGTGATCATTTGCCCCCGTCTTCTTTGAATATTTAAGATTCGAGTAATCCAGGATTTTAGCTGCAAAAGTCTAAAGTGATCCTTGCTTTTTGTCAGAAATGACGGACGGAGAGAGAAGTGCTCTCTGATACTTCCCGCCCTTCTGCTCCTCAAAAACTTCAAAATGCTCACCAAATGGATCAGATACTTTGAAAATAATTTTTGGGTTTTTGTCTTTTTTGTCATTGAGGTAAAGGTCCCACAAAACGTAGTGCTTCAATCCATCTTCGTAACTGATTTTTGTCTTTTCTTCGCTGTCAAAAATAACTTCCACCACAGTCATTTCCCACTTACCAGCGCGTTTTGTAACGATTGCGGTGAGTGAAGATGCATCAACAAAATCAGGTCCCAAATCAGCGTCAGTGCTGTCGCGCAAAAGATAGAGATTAAAAGCTAAAGTCAGAGGATTGCCTTTTACCTTCCACAAAAAAGTGGTGATAAGATTTTCAACGGTATTTTCTGCGACATTGTGATTAAGAAAAAATTTTTCGATTTTCTTCACAAGGCCGGGATATTTTTTAAAATCTTCGCGCCAGGAATCTTGGTAATTGCGACTATTAGCCGCGATTAAGCGCCAATTTTCTTTGGATAGATCTGGAATTCTTTGCCACTTGGTAATGTAGCCGTGATCAATAATTTTATTTTTAGGAAAGAATTTGGCTTTATTTCCGACGATTTTTCCGAGATTCTTTTTCCCAGCGTCAACCAAATAATTTTCCTGTAGAAATTTCTGTAAATCTTCTGGCGATTTGATCGAGCTTTGTATCGTTGCTAATTTTTTTAGTTCCTTATCTTCTTTTAGTAAATCAGCTGCGAAGCTAAGAGCGGCAACATTCGACATCACTGCAATTTTGACTAATTTTTTATCTGATTTGATTTGTTGCGGCGCGAATTCAAGCAATAAACCATTATCGGAAAAAGCGCGAGTAGCAAATTCTGGAAGTAGTTTGAGGCGATCGGAAGCGAATTTATAATTGAGTGAATCAATCTCAATCATGCGGTGCATAAAGAGTTTATTGTCGAGTAAAGTCCAAGAAGCATATTGCAGGGCAGGGCGATTTAGATAAGTAGCTTTCTCCATAAAAGCCGGATCGGAACGCACTTCTGGCGCAGCAAATTGTAGAATTTCGGGACTGATTTTTAGTAAACGAGAAATGAAAATCTGATCTTCTTGAAGTGTATCAGCAGCGTTTTGAAATTGTGATGGATCAATTAATACTGCCTTGAGAATCAAAGTGCGATCGAGTCTAAAGCAATCTGGAAGTTTAGAAATCGCTTCAGGATTTTTCTTAGAAACTTCCTGAAGAATTTGGTCGTAATAAAGCGGGATATTGTGGCAGGCGGCCTCTTGTGCAAATGCCGAAGAGGAGAGAAGAAAAAATATCGCTGATGACGTCACTCTGAGCTTGTCTAAGAGTGATGTATTCATGATTTTCTAACCTCGAAGCGAAGAGATATCTTTAATCTCAATCGTTCTGTTAGTGCGGAAGTAAATTACCAAAATAGCTAACCCAATCGCGGCTTCAGCGCCAGCGACAGTTAGAACAAAAATAGCGAAAATTTGC
>CAIQBQ010000096.1 GCA_903870105.1 uncultured Alphaproteobacteria bacterium
AGGCTGCGGCAATTTAATGATTGCGCGATCGTTGAAGAGATTAAAGAGGAATGGCTTTACCGATTCTAAATTATTCGGACCACCGAGATTGAAGAGGATTATTGCTGTTTTTGACAAAGGTAAAATTATTTAAATACGAGAGAAGAGGCGTGTAAGAAATTTTTATAGAAGTATCCGAATTGTCATCAAAAAATCTGCGATTCAAAAAGCTTGGTAAACTCCTTGAATGCAAATCTAAATTGGGGCAATTCTTTTTATTTTTCGATTATGTTCGTCTGTGGTGCGTCAACTTTTGAACCTTCGGGATTTGTTGGTGATGTAGATACTTTTTTGTTCTCAGATTTTGTTTTATCGGATCTTTCCAATTTCATTAGTGCTTGCTTTGACGCATTATACACGGCCACCAGCTCATTTTCTGATGCCTTCAGCATAGATTGTGTTGACCCAGCAAGATGTTTTGAGGCCTTGCCCAGATAATAATCTACCGGATTCCCTAGCTCGCTACCCTTTTCGGAACAAGCTTTTAAGCCATCGCCCACAAGCTCGTCCCAACCCCTTCCTGTGCCACAGGCTATTGACTGCAATAATTCTTCGGTTGTACCTCTAACGCTTGTAACGGAATTTTGTAGATCAAGAAAAGACCTTCCTGAATTCTCGGCGTTAAAGGCCGAACCTATAGCAACCCCTTTCTTGCCAGAAATTATGGTGTGAGCCATGCCATTACTGAAACCAAGATCTGTCTCTATGGATTTGATAAAAGCCCTAGAAAACCTCGCCACTATTCCAGACATAAAACAGGACATCTCTTCATCACTGCATTCGATCAATATTTTTGCGGCTTTGATGATTGAGCCCTCTATTGAGCCTTTGCCGCGACCTTCTCTTCCTTTTTCAGTTGATAGTTCAAGTTCTAATAGGGCATCTTTTACCTTTTCGGTATAAGATGAGACATCTTTTGGATCATGAATGACGGCATCAAATATTATTTTGCGCGCTTTTTGTTCTGGGCAGTCAAGATTTCTTAACATTCTCTCCATAGCGCCAAAAAGATAGTGATAAGCTGCAGGACTACTAGCTGCTGCAGCGGTAAAGGGATTTACTCTATCTTCAGAAACAAGATGAACATCGCCAATAGATTCAAGATCCCGCACGATACGATCTAGGGTTTTTTCTGGAACTTTACCACTTGTTGCAAGACAGCTTTGTGCGTTACCGTCTGTGGCGTTTGTATTGGTCATTACGCGAGCAACCATATCAACACCAAGTCCATCCCTGATTGAATCTGTAGTGATTCCCGCCATTAAAGAAACCACCAAACTGTCTTTGGTGAGATATTTACGAAGATCCGCTTTTGACTTATCGCTGAAATGTGCAGGTTTATAGCCCAGCCAAATTTCACCATATTTCGCACCTTGCGGCGGCATAACGCCATCAAAAAAATATTGATTTACACCAACCCTTCTTGTCTTTGGCTCTGTCGCCTTAATTATATCGACTCTCCAGCCTTCTTCTGTCCAGCCATCTAAATTTCGATTCATGATAGCGCCGGCCATGTTGCCGTCACCAACCATTAACTTGCTTTTATTCCCCAAGACTATGTCGTCCTGACTATACCTTACTCCAGAGATGCTTCTGTTTGCCATGCCGGGTAAGGTGGTTAATATTTTATTTCTCATAGGCGAATAAAAATTAAGTTGGTTTTTAGATATGAATAAAAAGATCTTTGCTGAATCTGCAAATATTGGAGGCGATTTGTCAATTTAATTTCAGTTAAGCACAACAATTTTTAGCGAACATCTTTAATTGCGTTACTTACCTATGTCTTTGAGGCACTTACCAAAATACATCTTCGGTGCGATTGCGCGAGCTTTGTAACTTTCTTCAATCAGGTGGGCAAAAGTAGCATCAAATATTTTTTCTTGACGGGAAGTAATTTGAAAAAATAGATCCCCATCATCATCTAAACAGAATTTTTTTTCTTTGAGTAAAGTTACTAAGAGAGCAGCTTCAGCTTGAGTAATTTTTGGATTTTTTTTGTCAGGAAGAGAGTCTTTGTGACTCAAGATAAACTCGTCACTAACTGTGAAAACAAAAGAGTTGCGATCTCCCGCGCTATAAAGTTCTACCCGCCCCTGATGCAAGCTGCCTGAGACGCAAGAGGAGAGGATTAATAACAAGAAAAAAGTGGTCTTCTTAAGGATGTTAAGAAGAGGCGGCATCTTCAGCGGCGCCAGCATCAACAAGAAAATCTAGCTTTTCTTTAATACGCGAAGCTTTGCCGGTTAGGTTGCGCAAATAGTAAAGCTTACTACGACGCACTACGCCCTGCTTCAAAACCTCTACAGTAGCAAGCAATGGCGAGTAAACCATGAACTTTCTTTCAACGCCAATGTTGGAACTAATCTTTCTAACGGTAAAAGAAGCTGAGTAATTCAGATCGCTTTTTGTCTTGGCAATTACAACGCCTTTAAAAGCTTGAATACGGGTGTTTCCACCTTCAGTGATTTTGTATTTAACGTTAACTGTATCGCCAGCTTTGAATTTTGGCAGCTTACGATTTTCTAGGATTTTTTTAGTCTGCTCCTTAGCAAAATCTGAGAGTAAGTTTTTCATAAATTAATTAATTCTAAGCAGTTTTTTCTTCGGATTTTTCTTCGACAATAACTCTGTCAACTAGCTCAAATAATGCCATTGGAGCTTTATCGCCAGTTCTGAATCCAAATTTTAAAATTCTAGTATAGCCACCATTTCTGCTGACAATTCTTGGGCCAATTTCTTTAAAAAGCTTCTCGACAACGAGGTCATTGCCAAGAATTGAGATTGCCAAACGACGGTTTGCCAAAGTATCTTTCTTGGATATTGTTAGGAGCTTCTCAACAAAAGGCCTAATTTCTTTAGCTTTTGGCAAGGTTGTTTTGATGACTTCGCGCTGTAAAATAGCAAGAGACAGGTTACGCAACAAAGCTTTTCTGTGTGCAGTGTTTCTACCGAGCTTGCGCCCTTTAATTCTGTGATACATTTTTAGAACTCCTTATTCTTCATTTTGAGCAATTCATCCATATTTTTTGGCGGCCAATTAGCAATTTTCATGCCAAAATTTAAATTCATTGCCTTTAGATTTTCCTTTAATTCATTGAGAGATTTTCTACCAAAATTTGCAGTCTTAAGCATCTCTGATTCTGTTCTTGCAACGAGATCGCCAACGTAAATAATGTTTTCGTTTTTAAGGCAATTGTAAGAACGAACAGAAAGCTCTAACTCATCAATTGTCTTCAGTAAATTTTTATTAAACTCCTGCTCAACAAAGACTTCTTTTTGTACTGGGGCATCAACTTTTGACAAATCAAAATTGACAAAAACCCGCAACTGTTCTTGAAGAATTTTTGCCGCAACACCCAATGCATCTTGAGGGCTAATGGTTCCATTAGTATCAATTTCAAGAATCAATTTGTCGAAATCGGTAATCTGACCAACACGAGCATTTTCAACTCTGTAAGAAACTTTTTTTACCGGACTAAATACAGAGTCAACCATAATGGTTCCAACGGCGCGATCACTCTTCTTGCCTTGTTCGGCTGGAACATAGCCCTTGCCACATTCAACATTGATTTGCATGTCGATCTTTGCACCCTTATTCATAGTGCAGATCAAAAGATCTTTGTTGACGATATGAACTCCAGCTGGAGCTTCAATTGATCCAGCATAAACTGGACCAGCTTTACTGGTAGAAAGCTTTAAAACACATGGAGAGGCTCCCTCCTTGGAGACCGCTAATGATTTTAGATTCATAATGATATCAAGGACGTCTTCCTTTATTCCATCAACGCTACCATATTCATGGAGAACCCCTTCAATTTTAACTGAAGTAACTGCAAATCCGTTAATAGAAGAGAGAAGGACTCGACGAAGAGCGTTGCCCAATGTGTTACCGAAGCCCCTAGCAAAAGGCTCCATAACTATAATTGATTTAGTTAAGTTATCATAGCCGTCTTTTAGAATTACGGATGTTGGTTTGGTCAATAGAGACCAGCTTTCTTTTAAGATCGCCATATTGCTAAAAAATTGGAATTAAAACTCGTATTAAACGCGACGTCTTTTTGCTGGACGACAGCCGTTATGTGGATGGTAAGTAATATCTTTGATCATGGTAACATTAATCCCAGAAGCCTGAATTGCACGCAGAGAAGCCTCTCTACCAACTCCAGGACCTCTCACTTCAACTAAAGCACTTTGCAAGCCACACTCTTTTGCAACATTAATTACATGTTGGGTTGCAACTTGCGCAGCATAAGGGGTTGATTTTCTTGAGCCCTTAAAGCCTTGTTTTCCAGCTGATGACCAGCAGATTACATTACCAGCCCCATCAGAAATCGTGATGATAGTATTGTTGAAGCTAGCATAGACATGAACAACGCCACTGCTAATATTTTTCTTTTTTTTGTTTGAGCCTTTAGAGGATTTTTTTTCCTTTGATGCTGCGTCTATTTTTGTCTCAGTCATTTTAAAAATTATTTAACTGCTTTCTTTTTTCCGGCAATTGCCACGCCACGACCCTTACGAGTTCTGGCATTAGTGTGAGTTCTTTGTCCGCGAACTGGGAGTTTTTTCACGTGACGAATACCGCGATAACAACCGATATCAATCAGTCTTTTTATATCGGAGGTAACTTTTCTTCTCAGGTCCCCCTCAAGAACAGCTCGTTCTTTTTCAAGTAAGGCACGAACCTCCGCTAACTTGTCTTCGCTTATTTGGTGAGTTCGAAGCTCGAGAGAAATTTTTAGCTTTTTGCAAATTTTGTTAGCGGTAGTTTTACCAATTCCGTATATATAAGTTAAAGCGATAACAAAGCGCTTTTCTTTTGGAATGTTTACTCCAGCGATTCTAGCCATTTTTTAAATTAAAATTTTTTAGAAGAAGACTTAAGCGCTTCGATCAACGCCTCAAAAACGAGGGGCGCGCCTTTTATGGACGAGATCGAAACAAGCAAGTTCTTTTTTTGATAAAACTGTATAAGTGGATAAGTAGACTCGCGATAGATTTTGAGACGATTTTTTACCGTCTCTTCATTGTCGTCAGATCTACCTTCAAATTCAGTTGAGTCGCAATTATCACAAAGTCCATTTTTTATAGGGGGTTTGAAATGATGATTATAAATCGCGCCACAACCTTTACAAGAAAAGCGGCCAGAGATTCTTTTGACTAAGGTTTCTTCGTCAATCTCAAAGTTGAAAACATGATCAATTTTTTTACCAAGTGAATCAAGTATCTTTTCAAACTCTTCGGCTTGAAAAGTAGTGCGAGGAAAACCGTCGAGGATAAAACCATTATCGCAATCTGATTTAGAGACTCTACCCTTTATAATATCAATAATAATCTTGTCTGGAACCAGCTTTCCTGACTCCATATAAGATTTAGCTAGTTTGCCTATTTCACTTTGCTGTTCGACTTCCTTGCGCAAAGACTGACCAGTTGAGATTGTCGGAACTTTTGATTTTGCGGAAAGCATTGCTGCCTGGGTACCCTTTCCAGAACCTGGAGCTCCAAGAAAAATTATATTTGTCATGCCCTTACCCTCACCCTTCTCCTTTTAGCTCCTGAGCCTGAACCATATTTATTTGCTAAAAGATGTGATTGCACCTGGTTTACTAAATCGAGGACTACATTGACCAAAATCAAAATTCCCGTACCGCCAATATGAAGAGGGATTGAATAATGAGTTACTAAAATTTCTGGCGTGATACAAACGACGATTAAATAAATTGCGCCGAGTAAGGTAAGGCGGGAAACTACCTTATCGAGATGCTGCGCCGTAGCTATTCCGGGCCTAACCCCAAGAATAAAACAATTACTCTTTTTTAGATTGTTTGCGACATCCTCGGTATTAAAAACGATAGATGAATAGAAATAAGAGAAGAAAAGAATTAGAGAGGAGAAAAGAAACAAATAAAGTCCTCCGCCTCTGCGTAAAGCTGAGACAAGAAAATCTCCATCAGTGCCAGTAAATTGTATTATTGCCGCTGGAAACATTAGAATTGAACTAGCAAAAATAGGAGGAATTACACCAGAGATATTTATCTTTAGAGGCAAAAAAGATGAATCAGACATCCCTGCGGCTTTCATCATTGTTGCATTTGGATATTGAATTTTAATACGTTTATGAGTTTTCTCGATAAAACATACCAGCATTAAAAAACCGGCAAAAGCAGCAAAAAAAAGCAAAACGGTAAACCAGGAATAAATGCCGGTTTTAGAAAGATCAAAAACTTGGATAATTGTTGAAGGGAGAGATGATACAATGCCTACAAAAATTATTAGTGAGATACCATTGCCGATACCAGAAGCTGTAATCCTCTCGCCAAACCACATTAACATAACCGTACCCCCAACGAGACTAACGCAGGTGGTCCACATGAAAATGTTAGAATCAGAAACAAAGGCACTGTGCTCAGGATTCGATAGAGCGTAATACACTCCGAGCGACTGAAAAAGAGCAAGAATAATGGTTAAATAACGAGTATACTGATTAATCTTAGCGCGACCATACTCGCCCTCCTTCTTCAAAGACTCGAGACCTTTATGCATCGAGGTTAATAATTGCATTATGATCGAAGAGGTAATGTATGGCATAATATTCAGCGCAAAAATACTCATGCGCTCTAGTGCCCCACCTGAGAATAGATTGATCATGCCGAACATGCTGGCACCTTCAGATGCGAAGAATTTTTTCAGAACCTCTACATCAATACCTGGGATTGGCACAAAAGTACCAAAACGGTAAATAAGTAAAATACCAATAGTGAAGAGGATCCTTCTTTTAAGTTCTGAATTTGCAGCAACCTTAGGCATTATGCGCTAAAAGCTTTTGCTTTTTCAGAGTAGGCGTCAACAGCAACTTTGAATTCTAATAAAATTTCTTTTTTGCTCATGATGAGCTTAACTTTAGAATTTTTGCATTTAATCAAGCCAACCCTCTCCAGGCATTCTTTTGTGATAACCGAAGAGGCGTCAATCTTCTTGTTTTCGATCATGGAAACGATATCTCGTATACTAACCGCTTCAATTTCTTTGCGAAGAACATTCGTAAAACCTTTTTTAGGTAAGCGCATGTAAATTGGCGTTTGACCACCCTCAAAACCCTTTACCGAATGATGTCCGGTTCTGGCTTTTTGCCCTTTTACACCGCGTCCGGAAGTTTTACCTTTGCCAGAGCCAATACCGCGGCCAACCCTGATTCGCGAGTTTCTTTTAATTTTTGGAAGAGTAGTAAGAGAAAGAGACATAGTTTAGTTAAATTTTACAGCGTGACTGACTTTTTTAATCATGCCAATTATTGCCTGGGTAGCCGTTAATTCTGATGAAGAACCAATGCCCCTTAGACCAAGACCAACAAGATTTCCTTTTTGTCTGTCATTAAATTTTAGCCCACTTTTGATTTGGGTTATGGTAATTTTTTTGTTGAGGAAATTTTCTGGCTTCATGGCTATTCAGTTTTTTGTTCTTGTTTTGGCTCTACGTATTTGAGTGCTGAATTTCTTCTTTTAATAATTTCAGAAATTTCTTTCGATCTTCTTTCGGCGATTAATCTCGGAGAAAGAAGCTGCTTAAGAGCTGCAAAAGTTGCGCCAACCATATTGTAAGGATTTGAGGTGCCAACTGACTTTGCTACGATATCGTGAATACCTGCGCATTCAAAAATTGCACGCATTGGACCACCAGCAATTACTCCAGTTCCAGCTGGGGCAGATCTAAGGTAAACTTTTCCAGAACAAAATCTGGCAAAAATATCATGATGAATTGTGCGCCCCTCTTTTAGAGCCACTTTGATCATTGCTTTTTTAGCTGCTTCAAAAGCTTTGCTTTTAGCGTCAGCGACTTCAGTTGCATTTCCCTTTCCAAAACCAACGCGACCATTTGCATCTCCAACCACAACCAGGGCGGAAAAAGACATATTCTTACCGCCTTTAACGGTCTTAGAAACTCGATTGATTGAAACTAGTTTTTCAACAATTTCTGTAGTTTTTTCCTTTTGATTTTTTGCTTGTTGTTTTGACATCTGAAGATTTTTTAAAATTGTAGGCCAGCTGCGCGGCAGGATTCAGCTAGAGCCTTAACGCGACCGCCGTAAACATAAGCCCCTTTGTCAAACACGATTTTTGTGACACCGCCTTTTAAGCAAAGCTCCGCAAATTCTTTTCCGACTGACTTAGCTTTCTCAAGGCCTGAGATTTTTGGACCTCCTTTAAAATTCAATGTTGAAAAGGAGTATAAGACTTTGCCACTATGATCAAATAATTGAATATAAATATTTGTATTTGATCTGTGAACAGAGGCGCGTGGACGGCATGACTTATTGCTTTTTGCAATTCTGTTTCTTGTTCTAAATTTTCTTCTGTCGTGATTAGTTAGCATATTATTTTTTCTTACCTTCTTTTCTTAGTATTGATTTTCCAGAAACCTTAACACCCTTTCCCTTATATGGCTCGGGCTTTCTAAAAGAAATAATTTCTGCGGCAACTTGACCAACCAAGACTTTGTCGTCACCAGAAATAATGACGAGGTTTGGTTTTTCAAAAACAGCAGTTATTCCCTCTGGCAATCCATAAAAAATTTCATGACTATACCCGAGAGTTAGGGTTAAGATACCCTTATCAACTGCAGCTTTGTAACCAACGCCATTAATTTCTAAAGTAGTTTTGAAGGGAATATTCAGGCCAGCAACAAGATTTTTTATGTTACTTCTATCCATTCCGACGAACATTGGAGCAGTGCTATCATCTTTAGCGACTGCAGAAAGTTTAATTTTTTTATCAATAAACTCCGCCTTAACTAAAGAATTAACCTGATAAGTTTTTTTGATTTTTCCAGTATCAAAGGTAATGACAGTTTTATCTATGGTAACTTTGATATTTTCTGGAATGATAACTGGTAATTTTCCGACGCGAGACATGATTCAATTAAAAAACTTTAAGAAGAACTTCACCGCCAACTTTTTTAATTCTGGCTTCGTGATCAGCAATAACGCCTTGCGAAGTTGAAAGAACAACCGTGCCAAGACCATTTTTAACCAAAGGAATTTTGTCGACGGAGCAATAAACTTTTTTCCCAGGCTTGGAGATAACTCTAATCTCACTCACCACCGGAGTTGAGTAATGATATTTGAGTTGAATATCAAAACGAGAGGCTGCGCCCTCCTCTTTTACCTTGCTATAGTTAAGGATGTAGCCTTCGTTTTTAAGGATATACAAGACACCCTCTCTTAAGCGAGAAACTGGTGAGGTGATGACTGCCTTGTTGGCCATGTAGCCATTTTTGATTCTGGCTACTAGATCTGAAACGGGATGATTAAAAAACATTTTACCAACTTGATTTAATTAAACCTGGAATTTGTCCCCAAGATGCGAGTTCTCTTACCGCAATACGCGACATGCCAAATTTTCTGAGATTGCCTCTGGGTCTACCCGAAAGAGCACACCTTCTTCTTTGCCTAACATACGAACCGTCGCGCGGCATTTGTGTAAGTTTTGTTTGAGCTGAAAGCCTTTCTTCAAATGATGAATTTATGTTCGTAGCTGTTGCGAGAAGTTGTTGTCTTTTTGCTCTATGCAAAGAGGAGAGCTCTTCTCTTTTTTTGTTTCTGCGAATGAGTGATCTTTTAGCCATGTTTATTTTATTGGAAGGTTAATCTTCTTCAACAGATAGAGGGCTTCCTCTTTTGTTTTTGCCGTAGTCGCGATTGTAATATTTAAACCAAAAACCTTAGGGATGTTATCAAGATCAACCTCAAGGAAAACGCCATGCTCCTTCAAACCAAAGCTATAATGATTGCTCTGGTTAAATCCCTTAGAGGAAAGGCCGCGAAAATCTCTTACTCTAGGTAAGGCAACATTCACTAAGCGATCAAGAAATTGATACATTTTCTCTCCGCGTAAAGTTACTCTGCAGCCAATTGGTAGATCTTCGCGTAATTTAAAGGTTGAAATTGCCTTACGCGCTTTAGTTAAAACCGCTTTTTGACCCGCAATATTTGAAATTTGCGCTGCTAAATAAGACAAAAACTTATTGTCACTGTCGACAGCTTTTATACCGACATTGATACTAACCATCTTCAGTCTTGGGACGGCCATTACATTGGTGTAAGAAAAATTCTTTTTCAAATCAGCAATTGAATTTTTGTAAAGTTGTTCAGTTAGACTATTCATGAATTATCCGATTTTCTTTCCTGATTTTTTTGAGACTCTGATCTTTTTAGTGAAAGATTTTCCTTCACCAGATTCAGTAACGAATTTAATTTTTATCGGCTTACCATTTTCAACATGAGAAATGTTTGAAAGGTGGATCGGCTTTTCTAGCTTAAGAATCTGTCCGGGATTTTGTGCGTTTGGTTTTTTATGAACAGTCGCAATATTAACGCCTTCAACCAGGGCTTTTTTGCTCAAAATTGAGGTGATCTTGCCGATCTTGCCTTTGCTTGATCCCGTGACCACAATAACCTCATCGCCCTTTTTAAATTTATTTGCCATTTATAAAACCTCCGAAGCTAAAGACGCGATTTTTAAGAAATTTTTTTGACGCACTTCACGAGCAACTGGCCCAAATACGCGAGTCGCTATTGGCTCTCCGTCTTTATCAACCAGCACAATCGCATTATCATCAAATTTAACGAAGCTGCCGTCCGGTCTAACTATTTTACTTCTAGTTCGCACGATTACTCCTTTTGCAACTGATCCTTTTTTCATTTTTGAGCCGGGAGTCACGCTGGTTATTGAAATAACAATAATATCAGCGATACCTGTAATCATATGGTGAGAACCGCCTAAAACCTTGATGCACCTGGCAGTTTTAGCGCCTGAATTATCGGCAACTACCAGATTTGTCTGCATTTGAATCATTTTTAAAACTAATTAGTTAACTTTGAGCGCCCATCTCTTTCTTTTTGAAAGTGGTCTTGAGCTAATAATTTCAACCTCTTGCCCTACTTCAACTTTTTTACCGCTGGAATCGACAAGATATTTTTTATATACAGTAACATATTTTTGATACTGGGGGTGTTTTTTATAAGTTGACGCAACGGCCTTAAAGGTCTTGTCGTCGATTATATTGAGAACTTTTACTTTCATGCTTGTGCGTTTAACTTAGTAAAAAGTCTGGCGACTTCTTTCTTTTTTCTTTTATAGTCATTAACGGAAACCGCTTCACCAGAAGATACTTTGACTCTAAACATCAGAAGATCTTTTTTTAGGCTAGCAATATTTGCCAGAATTGACTTTTTTTCATCCTTATTCATACATGGCTCACTATTTTAGCTTTAAAAGGTAGTTTAGCTGAAGCTTTTTGCAGAGCAGTTTCCGCAGATACTGAATCGATTCCGTCGATCTCAAAAACAATACGACCAGGTTTAATTTTAGCTATATAGTATTCGACATTACCCTTACCGCTTCCCATTCTTACTTCGGCCGGCTTTTTTGTAACTGGAGTATGTGGGAAAACCATAATCCACAATTTTCCAGCGCGCTTCATATAACGAGTTATTACTTTTCGCGCTGACTCAATTTGTTTTGAGGTCAATTTCGACGGCTCAAGGGCTTTGAGGCCGAAAGATCCAAATTTTAAGCTATTTCCATTTGCAGCGACGCCAAGAATCTTCTTGCCGCCCTTCTGTGCTTTTCTGTATTTTGTTTTTGCTGGTACGAGCATTTTTAAATCGTTTGTATTTTTTTCTTTTCGACAAAACCTTTGTGGATCCAAACCTTTACGCCAATTACTCCGTAAGTTGTGTAAGCTTTGGCCGTAGCATAGTCGATATTGCAACGCAAAGTATGAAGCGGAACAGATCCCTCTTTATACCATTCGGTTCTGGCAATTTCGGCGCCACCAAGTCTTCCGGCAACGCTAACTTTAACTCCTAAAGCACCATATTTCATTGCCGATTGCATTGCTTTCTTCATTACTTTCTTGAAGGCGGCGCGCCCCTCTAGTTGTTTAGCAATGCTTTGTGCAACTAACTGAGAGTTGATGTCTGGCTTGTCAATTTCAACAATTTTTACATCGACTTTGCAGCCTGCAATTTTTTCGACAGCCTGGTTAATTTTCTCAATATCAAGACCTTTTTTACCAATTAGAACACCTGGCTTAGAAGTCTTGATAATTAAGTTAATTTTGTCAGATGGACGCTCAATAATAACGCTGCCAACGCCACAATGTGCGTAATTCTTTTTAATAAAATTGCGAATACTAACATCGGATATTAACTTCTTGGCATAATTCTTATGATCATACCAAAGAGATTCCCAATTCTTATTGTTTAGTAATCTAAAACCTACCGGATTAACCTTTTGACCCACTGTTTATTCTCCTTTTTTTTGTTTTTTTTCTGGAGCTCTTTCAGCCAAAATTACCCTGATGTTGCTGAAAGTTTTAAGAATGCTACTTGATTTACCGCGCCCTCTTGCTGCAAATCTACGTAAAGCAAAAGCTCTGCCTACGTCAATCTCTTTAACGTAAAGATTGTCGACATCCATATTGTGATTATTCTCTGCATTAGACATCGCCGAGTAAATTAAAGCCCGTACAATTGGCGCTATCTTTAGTTTAGAGAATTGTAATAATTTCAAGGATTCGGAGACCGATCGTCCAACAACATTCTTAGTAACTCTCATTACCTTAATTGGACTTGATTTTACCGTTTGAAGTGAAGCTACCGCTGTTTTTTCAGTCATAATCTATGATTTTGTAACTTTCTTATCGCCGCCATGTCCATGGAAGGTACGGGTTGGAGCAAATTCACCAAGCTTGTGCCCAACCATTCCTTCAGTTACTGCAACCGATACAAATTTTTTGCCATTATGGACAGCAAAATTAACTCCAACAAATTGCGGTAAAATTGTTGATCTTCTTGACCAGGTTTTGATCACCTGTCTTTTCGAAGAATTTAGGTACTCTCGTACTTTTTTAAGTAGATAACCATCCACAAATGGAATTTTCCAAGTTGATCTAGGCATGTTATTTGTCTCTTCTTGATTTAATAATAAGGCGATTAGAAGGCTTGTTTCTTTTCCTGGTGATTTTTCCTTTTGCTGATTTTCCGGTTGGAGAAACTGGATGTCTACCACCAGAAGTCTTTCCTTCACCGCCACCATGAGGGTGATCAACGGGGTTCATTGCTACACCCCTAACGGTCGGACGAATACCAAGCCATCTTGATCTACCAGCCTTTCCAATAGTAACGTTTTTATTATCTAAATTGGATACTGAGCCGATGGCAGCCATACACTCAAGGGCAAACATTCTTATTTCGCCAGATTGAAGCTTAACTTGTGCATACCCACTATCTTTACCGACAAGCTGTCCGTAGGTTCCTGCCGCCCTAGAAATCGCACCACCACAACCCGGTTTTAATTCGATATTATGCACAATTGAACCAATCGGAATGACCGCAAGAGGCATTGCGTTGCCTATTTTTACGTCTATTAACTTCTTCGATGAAATTATGCGATCACCAACCGATAATTTATGTGGAGCCAGAATATAAGAAAAAATTCCATCAGAATATTTCAATAAAGCTATGAAGGCTGTGCGATTTGGATCATACTCGATACGCTCTACAACTGCCTCAATATCATATTTATCGCGCTTAAAATCGATAATACGAAATGACTTTTTATGTCCAGCAGATTTGTGTCGAACTGTAATGTGACCAAAGTTATTGCGCCCAGCGTTCTCAGTAACTTTTGTGGTTAATAATTTAAGTGGGCCACCTTTCCACAAATCACTTCTGTCAATCGCAACGAATTGTCTAAGTGAAGGGGTAATAGCTTTGTAGTTTCTAAGAGCCATGACTAAGAGCTAAAATTAATTGACTGACCTTCTTTCAAGGTAACTATGGCCTTTTTATAAGAACCTCTTGTGCCTTGAGTACCTTTAAATCTTTTGGTTTTTCCCATGGTGTTAATTATATTTACAGCAGTCACCTCAACGGCAAAGGCCTTTTTGACTAGAGAGGCTATTTCATTTTTGTCGCAACTAGAGCAGACTTGAAAATGATACTTTCCTTCGGCGAGCTGTTTATTTGATTTCTCAGTATAAATTAATGCCTTGATTTTATCGTAGTTTAGTAGGGCTGTCATTAGGCAATTACTCCTAAAATTTTAGATTCAAAGATTTTGTCATCGACCAAAATATGATCGAAGTTCAGAATGTCATAAACATTGATTGCTTTGGCATGAATAGCTTTTACGCCTTTAAGATTTTTAGCCGACTTGATTAGAGCTGGATTAGAGCCATCGTGCACAATTAAGGCACTAGAAAATTTATTATTCTCCAAAACGGCGCTGATTTTAGAAGTCTTAATTTCAACTCCGAAGTCAGAAAAAATCGCGATCTTATTTTCTTTCATCTTAAACCTTAATGCATCCGATAAAGCAATAGAAATAATCTTTTTTGGCATTGAAAAGTCAAAGGAACGAAGTGTCGGACCGTGGCATGTTCTTCCTCCAACGAATTGAACTGATCTGCGACTACCTTGACGAGCGCGACCAGTGCCTTTTTGTTTCCAAGGCTTGGCTGTTGTTCCTGATATTTCCGCCATGGTTTTGGTTTTTGCTGAACCAGATCTTCTGCGCGCAAGTTGCCAACGAACTACGTAAGAAACTGATTTGGCGCTTTTAATTTCAAGAGTAGAAGCTACATCGATCAACTTAGAGCCGAGAGTAGTTTTACCGAAATCTATTGTTTTAATAATAAGAGAAGTCATGCCTAGAAAGCTTTAGCAATTTTAAGAATAACGTCAGAGCCGGCATTACCCGGAACCGCGCCTTTAACGGCAATAACAGATTTTTCCTTGTCGATTAAGACAACTTCCAAATTTTTAACCGTAACATTAGCTACGCCCATATGTCCAGCCATTTTCTTTCCTTTGAATGTTTTGCCAGGATCTTGTCTCTGACCAGTTGATCCATGAGAGCGATGCGAGACAGATACGCCGTGAGAAGCCTCTAGACCGCGAAAATTCCATCTCTTCATTACGCCGGCAAAACCTTTACCAATAGTAAGGCCTCTTATGCCGATTTTGTCGCCAGTTTTGACGATTGAATCTAATGCAAATGAATCTCCGACTTTAAGAGCTAAGCCTTTCTTCACTTGCGAGTTGTGAATCTTTTTAAACAAAGGAAGAGATTTCTTATTAAAAATTCCAGCTACTGATTTACTAACTTTTTTTGGATTAGAGGTTTTTTCAAATGCCACTGAGAGACTGTCGAAATCTTTAGTTTCGTCGGATGCGGTAGACAAAATACAGTTTTCGTAGACCTGCACCATGGTCAGAGGAACAATTGCACCATCATCTAGAAAGAGATGGGTCATGCCAATTTTTTTACCAAGTAATTCTAACATTTAATTATCCTAATTTTTACCGTTGAGTGCGATCTTGATATTCACGCCGGCAGAAAGACTGAGCTTCATTAAGGCATCAACCGTTTGAGAAGTTGGAGTAATAATTAACAATCTTTTTGAAGACCTGATTTCAAATTGCTCACGAGAATCTTTGTCAACGTGAGGACCGCGAATCACACAAAATTTTTCAATTTTTGTTGGGAGTGGAATTGGACCATTAATACCAGCTCCAGTTCTTCTGACGGTAACAATGATCTCATTCATCGCCTTGTTCAGAACAAAGTGATCGAATGATTCCAGAGTAATTTTGATGCTTTCTTTATTTACTATCTTCATTGCTATTTCAAAATCTTAGAAACCACCCCAGCCCCAACAGTTCTTCCACCCTCACGGATGGCGAACCTGAGTCCTTCTTCCATGGCAATTGGAGCGATAAGTTCAACCGTTAGGCGCACGTTATCTCCAGGCATTACCATTTCA
>CAIQBQ010000097.1 GCA_903870105.1 uncultured Alphaproteobacteria bacterium
AGGGTCATTCCGCCCACTAAACTAGAAGAACGAGGCAGATGCATGAATTGCAAATAAACTGTTAAGCCAAGCAATCCGTAAATGATTGAAGGAATGGCGGCGAGGTTGTTAATGCTGATCTCAATAATGTCGGTGAGGCGATTTTTTGGCGCGAATTCTTCGAGGTAAAAAGCGCACATTACTGCAATCGGAAAAGCAAAAATTAGGAAGATTAGCATTACTAAAAACGAACCAACCAAGCCAGCTCCAACTCCGGCAATTTCTGGCTCGCGCGAATCGGCAAATTCAAAAAATTTCCAATTAACAACTTTGCGAATCTCGTTTTTTTCTTTGAGGTCCGAAAGCCAAAGCAACTGATTTTCATTGAGTGCCGAAGAATTTTGATGTTTGAAAAACATGTCAGATTTTGACGAAGCGCTGATCCAAATTTGTTGCTTTCCGCTTTGTTCTTTCACTTCCAAATTGCTGGCTTTGCTGACGAGTTGGTAAAGAGAATTAATTTCTGCGATCGTCTTGGCCTCAGGAAATCTCTGCCTCAGGCCGTCTTTGATTGCTTGGCGGTAATCTTCGTTTTGACTTATTTCGAGCGCAATTTCCGTGCGCCAAAAAGCCCCAGAAGCTTTGCTAAAAATTGCCACAAATAAAATCGCCAAAAAAGCGAGAGCAAAAGCAGTTGAGGCAACGCCAAATAGTTTAAATCGACGCTCTGCGGCGTTGCGTTTTTTTAAATTCTTAATTTCTCTACCCATATTTTTTCTTGTAATTTTTGATCACGGCGAGGGCGACGATGTTGAAAATGAAAGTGACAACAAACAGCGTCAGTGCTAGCGCGAAGGCGGCTAGGGTTTTGGGGCTGTTGAATTCTTGATCGCCTACCAAAAGGGTAACGATTTGTGCGGTTGCGGTAGTAACTGAATCGAGTGGGTTAAAAGTTAATTTCGCAATTAATCCGGCGGCCATTACAACAATCATTGTTTCGCCGACTGCGCGCGAGATTGCGAGAATCAAAGCGCCAACGATTGACGGAGTTGCAGCGGGCAAGATTACTTTTTTAATCATTTCAGACTTGGTGCTGCCTAGAGCCAGTGCGCCATCTTTCAAAACTTGCGGCACGGAATTTAGCGCGTCATCGGTGAGTGATAAAACGAAAGGAATGATCATTATTCCCATTACAAAACCAGCGGCCAGAGCGCTTTCGGAAGCGACTTCGATTCCGAAGCTGGCAAAGAAATATTTAAAAAATGGTGCGACGAAAATCACTGCGAAATAGCCGTATACAACGGTCGGCACGCCGGCAAGCACTTCTAAAATTGGCTTCAAATAATCGCGAGTTTTGGCTTTGGAATAAAAACTAAGATTGATCGCGCCCATAATTCCCAAGGGCACAGCCACCGTCATTGCAACTAGCGTGATTAATAAAGTGCCGAGAAAAACTGGTACTGAGCCGAAAGAACTTGAGCCGACTTCTTGCTCGGCAGTCATTGCCATTTGCGGGTTCCAGCTAGTTCCGAAAAGAAAATCGAGTGGATTTACTAAGTCGAAAAATCGCATTGCTTCGAATAAAATCGAAACTGTGACGGCGATTGTGATTAAAATTCCGATGCCTGCGGTTATAGACAAAGCAAGAACTCCGGCACTTTCAATTTTTCTTCTGAGGCGTAAATTCATGAGGTAATGATTATTTTTTAAAACTTTCTAAATGAAAAAAATTCGTCTCTTTATTTCGGAAAAGAATCTCGGTTTGGGCGCAAGAATCAAGCTTCGTGACAATGATTTCGATTACCTAACCAAGGTAATGCGTCAAAAAATTGGCGACAGGTTTTTTATTTTTAATGGGATAGATGGTGAGTTTATAGCACAAATTACCGAGATCGAAAAAAAATCTTTGAGCGTGGAAGTTGGTGAAAAAATTTCTGACTTAAAAAAAGTTCCAAACGTCACCTTGTCTTTTGCGCTAATCAAAAATGTACGAATTGATTTTGTGGCAGAGAAGGCAACAGAATTAGGCGTTGCAAGGTTTCAGCCAATTCTAACCCAACGAACAATTGTCGATAAAATTAATCTCGAACGTTTTTCGGC
>CAIQBQ010000098.1 GCA_903870105.1 uncultured Alphaproteobacteria bacterium
ACAGTTAGTGACGAGTTTATCTTGAGTCACAAAGACTCCCTTCCTGACAAAAAAAATCCAAAAATTACTCAAGCTGAAGCTGCTCTCTTAGTAACTTTACTCAAAGAAAAAAAATTCTGTTTAGACGAAGATAGCTCGCCTTTTTTTGAAATAACCTCGCGCCAAGAAAAAATATTTGACGCTACTTTTGCTCATTTGATTGAAGAGAATTATAAGGCTCGACCCCTTGCGCCACGCATGTATTTTGGTAAATGTAAATTTCTTGCGCTAGCTGAATAAAGTTAAGCTGCCAACTTATTGCAATGCTGTGAAAAAGTCATTGACACCAGTTCTACAATATCTTGTAGGTTGCCACTGTTCTTGCAACGCATTCTATCATGAGCAATATGCATTTGCTTATTTTTAGTCTAACTTAATCCTAAATTTTATGAGCAAGCAACTTATTAGCCTTGCGGCTAGAAATTTATCAACTGGAACCAAAGATCCTTTGCCAGAAGGTTCGTTAATTAAGGGAGTTAAAAAACTAGTGCTTGGTGATGGTAATATGATGGGCGCTGTTTTGGGTAAGGTTTGGCAAAATTGGCAAGAGGCAAATCATAATATAACCATAGTTAAGGCTGCGGAGCCAGATAAAAAGCGCGACGGTGCTGTCTATTATTATGGTGGTGCAAGACCTCCAAAGGGTGAAATTTTTAGCGAAGTATGGTCTGGGCTTAAACCGCAAGTTTCTATGAAAGACTTGCCAAAATACTCTGAATATGTGGATAAGAATACTATTTTAGTTTCTCTTGAAGCTGGACGTAAAATGAGCGTACTAGCAAAGCAGTTGGGGGTTCAAACAGTTGTGCGAACCATGATGAATACAAACGCCACCATTGGCAGATCGCTAACTGCCTTCTCGACAACGGGCAATATTGAAGAACAAAGGTTGGATGCTATAGTAAGAGATCTTCGGGAAATAGGTGACGTTTATCCAATTCCAGAAGAGCAAATGAATGCTTTTACCGCAGTTGCTGGAAGCGGCCCGGCATATGCTCACCATCTTTTCGGCGCCATATCAAGAGCCTTGCAAAATTACTGCGATTACTCATTCAAGGACGCAAGAGATTTTGTAGTGAAGGTTGTTACGGAAGGCTCGATAAACCCACCACCTTACTCCGAAAAAGTTAAAAATGCATTACTAGAGCTAGAGCCATCAGCTGAAAAAGGAAAAGAAGCGCGTGGCAAGGGGTCGCTAGAAAGTATTCTCGTAAAAGCTGTGCAAGCTTTAGGAGAGACTCCTACAAAGGAAGATCTTGCCGCTTTTGT
This sequence comes from uncultured Alphaproteobacteria bacterium, assembly GCA_903870105.1. Classification (GTDB taxonomy): domain Bacteria; phylum Pseudomonadota; class Alphaproteobacteria; order Rickettsiales; family UBA1997; genus UBA2645. The sequence continues at coordinate 1,309 of CAIQBQ010000098.1, forward strand.
CTCTGGGGCAGTTGCAAAAGTATCTAAATCTTTAGTTAAGGCCTCAGGGTCTATAGGCTTTAGCGAAGAGATGTCGGAGGCTATGGTTTCTGGCCCCAATGGCATCATAAAAGCCTCTGCGGAATTCGCTAAGTTGTCAGGAAAAACTTTTCTCGATCTAAAAAATTCAGTTACGAGCGTTAATGGCACAACCCAAGCCGCTTTAGCAATACTAGAGTCTGGCTGTGGAAGAACTATTGACGAGCTTTGCGAACAGTCTTTTAAGGCGGCTTGTGATCGAGGTGAGCAGATGGGCAATCCTTCGGGTTATGCCCTAAAGACTGCGTTGGCGGAGGTAAGTGGCGCAGATTCGAACGCTTTAGAAGAGGCTAAGCCCTATCTTGTTGCTTTATATAATGCCGCTCGAGGCATGTTGGGCTTGGATGTTACGATCGCGAGCATAAAGCCATCGGGAAAAGGCGTTGTGTCGCCGACTACTAAACCCCTCGTTGTTGAGGCTAATCTTGATAAGCTACAAAAGTGAAAATCAAAAAATATTATTTTCAGATTCCAATTCAAAAAGCCTTGCCGGGCTTTTTGAATTACGGGTTTTTTCGAGTATGATCCGATGATTTTGTAAAAATTCTCTTCATGCTTCTCCTTATATCACTCAAGTAATTTCAGCTTTGTCAAAAACAGCAATAATCCTCTTCAATCTCGGTGGTCCGAATAATTTAGAATCGGTAAAGCCATTCCTCTTTAATCTCTTCAACGATCGCGCAATCATTAAATTGCCGCAGCCTCTGCGCTTCATGTTGGCGAAGCTTATCTCGACTTTGCGCTTTCCCAAAGCAAAAAAGATTTATGAATCGATTGGGGGCTCATCTCCTCTACTTTCATTCACCAACTCTCAAGTTTACGCACTTGAGCACGAACTTTCATTCTTCGGAAATTTTAAGGTTTTTATCTCAATGCGTTACTGGCATCCGTTTGCTTCCGAGGTGATACAAAAACTTCACGATTATTCTCCCGATCAAATCGTTTTACTGCCGCTTTATCCGCAATTCTCGAGTGCAACTTCTAATTCTTCTTTGGAGGATTTTTTACGCAGATTACCTCGCGAAACCAAAGCTAAAGTAATTTGCTGTTACCCAACCGATCCAGATTTCATCTTGGCTCACACCAACTTGATCAAACAAAAAATTGTCGGACAAAATTTCTCTGAATTACGTTTTTTATTTTCTGCCCACGGTTTGCCGCAGAGTTTAATTGATGATGGCGATCCCTACGTTTCTCACGTTGAAAAAAGTGTCGCTGAAATCGTAAAAAATTTTCCCAAGGAAATGGATTTTCGTATTTGTTATCAATCAAAAGTCGGTCCAAAAAAATGGACTTCACCTAACCTAGAACTCGAGCTTAATCGAGTTGTTCTCGATAAAAAAACCCCAGTAATTGTGCCGATTTCTTTCGTTGCCGATAATTCCGAAACTCTTTTTGAGCTCGATATTCTTTACAAAGATTTTGTCGCAGATTTGGGTGTAAAAAAATATCTCCGCGTCTCAACCCTGAATAATAGCGGCATCTTCATCAAAAGCCTTGCTGAGATTTGTAAAAATGCCATAAAAGACGATTCAGCTAATATTTTTTGCGGTAAAAATCCGCAAAGAATTTGCGAGAAAAAATTTAAATTTTGTCCAAATCAAAACTATCGCGAAGCGTGATTGCTGTTGATGTAGTAACCAAAAATAAAAAGTGGGTAGGCAAGGAAAAACTCGTTGAAAGACTTGCTAAAAAACTCATTTCTTTAGTTAAGTCTGATGCGCAAGAGATCTCCATTTCTCTAGTCTCTGACCGCCAAATGAAAAAAATTAATTTGCAATTTCGCGACAAAAATAAGCCAACAAATGTTTTGTCTTTTCCGGCTTTTGACCGTTTATTTTTGGGCGACATTGTGATTGCTTACGAAACTCTTGAGCGTGAAGCAAAAGAGCAAAAAAAGAAATTCAATGACCACCTCACCCATCTGATTTTGCACAGCATCCTCCACCTTCTTGGCCATGATCATGAAGAAGAAAAAATGGCGCAGAAAATGGAAAAATTAGAAATTAAAATTCTCAAACAACTCGACATCGAGAACCCCTACAAATGACAAAACGCAAATCAAGTTTCCTCTCTAATTTTCTCGGTAAAAAAACTAAAAAATCTTTCGCCTCGGCAATTTCTCACGTGGTGGAAAGTTATGAGAATACCGGACTTATCAGCTCAGAAGAAAAAAAGATGTTAAAAAATGTTATCGCTTTTGGTGACAAAAAAGTTGCAAGCGTGATGACGCCGCGCTCAGACATTGTTTCCGTAAATCAAGAAGCTGATTTAACCGAGATCAAGAGAATAATCACCGCTGACGGCCACACCCGCATTCCAGTTTTTAAGAAAGATTTCGACAATATCGTCGGATTTATTCACAGCAAAGATTTGGCAAAATTTGTTGGCGACAGTGACGAAGATTTCTCTCTAATAAAAATTTTGCGTAAAATTCTTTTTGTTCCGGGTTCAATGAAGCTCCTCGACGTGTTGTTTCGCATGCGCATGGCGCAGGTTCATGTCGCAATCGTACTTGATGAATTTGGTGGTATCGATGGTTTAGTAACGATCGAAAATTTAGTGGAAGAGATTGTGGGCGAGATTGAAGACGAGCATGATTTACCAACCGAGGATACATTTTCTCGCGTGCGTAAAATCGGCGAAAATAAATTTGAATTTGGCGGTCGCGTTGAAATCGAAAAATTCGAAGAGGTGCTGCAAAGAAAAATTGAGCGTGAAGATGATGAATTCGCAACCGTCGGTGGCTTTGTGTTGACGCTGTTTAATCAAGTGCCTGAGATCGATCAAAAAATTGAACGAGGCGGGCTGAAGATCAAAATAATCGATGCTGACGAGAGGGCGGTAAAGCTAGTAGAAGTGGTGGCGAATTAAAATTTCTCTCAATTAGCAACCACAACTACAATTGATTCAACTCCTCCCGTGCGAGTCTTTGATTTTCTAGTTTAAGAAAAAAATTAATTTTCTTTAGGCTCAAGAAAATTTTATTTTAACCAGCGCTAGCCCGATTTGCAGATGAATTTTATCTTTTGTTAATCTCAACATAATCCCTGCTAACTTCTCCAGTATAGAGCTGGCGCGGTCTGCCGATCTTGAAGGCCGGGTCTTCAATCATTTCTTTCCACTGAGAAATCCAGCCAGCAGAGCGAGCGATAGCAAAAATTACCGTGAAGAGATTCGCCGGAATTCCGAGCGCCTTGTAAATGATTCCAGAGTAGAAATCGACATTCGGAAAAAGTTTGCGCGAGACAAAATACTCGTCATTCAACGCAATTTTTTCGAGCTCAACAGCAATGGCCAGAAGTGGATCATTCTTAATCCCAAGCTCAGCCAAAACCTCGTCACAAGACTTTTTCAAAACCGCAGCGCGTGGATCATAATTTTTGTAAACACGATGTCCGAAACCCATCAGGCGGAAGGGATCATTCTTGTCTTTTGCGCGCGCAATGAATTCTGGAATGCGATCTTTCGTGCCAATTTCTTGCAACATCTCGATCACCTCTTCATTCGCACCGCCATGTGCAGGGCCCCAAAGTGAAGAAATTCCTGCGCCGATGCAGGCAAATGGATTGGCTCCAGAAGAGCCAGCAAGACGCACCGTTGAAGTCGAAGCATTTTGTTCGTGGTCGGCATGCAAAACAAAAATCATCTCCATCGCCTTGGCGATTGTTGAACTTACCCTGTGTGGATAATTTGGTTTGTCGAAAAGCATGTGTAGGAAGTTTTCGCCAAAACCATATTCCTTATTTGGATACATGATTGGTTCGCCGATCGAGTATTTGTAAGCCATCGCTGCGAGAGTCGGCATCTTGGAAATAATTTTGTAAACCACGTCCATGCGACCTTCTGGCGTGTGAACGTCCATTGTTTCATGGTAGAATGCAGAAAGAGATGCAACCGATCCAACCAAGATGGCCATTGGGTGCGCACGTCTTGGAAAGCCACGAAGAAGAATATTAATTTGCTCGTGAACCAACATGTTGCGAATGATGCCGCTTCTGAATTCGCGATATTGTCCGGCGTTTGGTAATTGGTGATTTATTAACAAATAAGCCACTTCAAGAAACTCACTTTTCTTTGCTAATTCTTCGATCGAATAGCCGCCATGTCTTAGAACGCCTTGGTCGCCATCGATGAAAGTAATTTTAGATTCGCAAGAAGCGGTAGATAAAAATCCTGGATCGTAAGTGAACATTCCGCTTTCTTTGTAGAGAGCCGAGATGTCGATTACATCTTGTCCCACCGAGGCTTTATGGATAGGCAGAGAAATTTCTTTGCCATTTGGGAGCAATAATTTAGCGGATTTGGACATAGATTTTTGATTTAAGATTTGAGAGTTTGTCGGCTTCCTAAATGCCAAAATGTTAATGTTAAATGGTTAATTCCTTAGGCTTCAAAAAATCAGAAAAAGATACCAGGGTTGTCGTCGCCATGTCGGGAGGTGTCGATTCTTCTGTTGTTGCCTGTTTGTTGAAAGAACAAGGCTATGATGTGATCGGCATCACTTTACAACTTTACGACATGGGTGATGCGCTGAAAAAAAAGAATGCCTGTTGCGCTGGCGTCGATATTTACGACGCTAAAAATATTGCCGAAAAATTTGATTTTCCGCATTACGTTTTGAACTACCAAAATCTTTTCAAAGAGTCGGTGATTGATGATTTTGCTGATTCTTACTTGCAGGGTGAAACGCCAATTCCCTGCATCAAATGTAATCAATCGGTAAAATTTCGTGATCTGCTAAAAGTAGCGCGCGACCTTGGCGCAGAATGCCTTGCGACTGGTCATTATGTGCGCAGATTAATCGGAAAAAATGGCGAAGCAGAAATGCACAAAGCTGTCGATGACGACAAAGATCAGAGTTATTTTTTATTCGCGACAACAAAAGATCAGCTCGAATTTTTACGCTTTCCACTCGGCGAAAATAAAAAAGAAAAAACGCGCGAAGAAGCTCTGCGCCTAGGTTTAACCGTGGCTAATAAGCCCGATTCACAAGATATTTGTTTCGTGCCAAATGGTGATTACGCCGAAGTAATCAGGCGTCACCGCCCTACGGCCTTCAGGCCTGGCAACTTCATCCACATCGAAACAAAAAAGATTTTAGGTCAACATGAAGGTATTATTAATTTCACTTTGGGCCAAAGACGAGGCCTTGGCATCTCTAATCCCGAGCCACTTTACGTGGTTAAGATTGAGCCGGTAGAAAATGTAGTTTTTGTCGGCGAAGAAAAATTTTTGCAGAATCGAAAATTCAAAATTCGTGACTTGAACTGGTTTTCTGAAATATTGCCGGGTCAAGAGATTCAAGCTTGCGTGCGCCTTCGCTCAAATCACGAAGAAGAACCGGCAACAATAAAAATTTTAGAAAATGGCAACGCAGAAGTTGAAATGAAATCAATGACGCGCGCGATTACACCTGGTCAAGCATGCGTGATCTACCAAGATTCTCACGTGCTTGGCGGCGGTTGGATAACTAAAGAAATCGAGTAAACACACCCCGCCGGTTGAGCGAAGTCGAAACCTCTAGAGCAAGACTCTAGGGGGTTTCAACCCTTGGCGGCGGTTGAATAACAAAGAAATTGAGTAAACACACCCGCCGGTTGAGCGAAGTCGAAACCTTTAGAGTCTTATTCGAGAGGTTTC
>CAIQBQ010000099.1 GCA_903870105.1 uncultured Alphaproteobacteria bacterium
ATGGCACAATCTTTGGCAGATGCTGAAGCTAAAAAAGGTGCAGAAGATCATGAAGCGCAATTAGCTCTAGGAATGGTACAATCTTTTGTAGATGCTGAAGCTAAAAAAGGTGCAGAAGATCATGAAGCGCAATTAGCTCTAGGAATGGCACAATCTTTGGCAGATGCTGAAGCTAAAAAAGGTGCAGAAGATCATGAAGCGCAATTAGCTCTAGGAATGGTACAATCTTTTGTAGATGCTGAAGCTAAAAAAGGTGCAGAAGAAAGACCTTCTCCTTCTCTCACTTTAGAAGATAATACGCAATTAGCGATTGCGGCTTCTCTGAAGGAAGCTGCAAAAAGAAAAGCCCAGCCTTATGATTATGATCAGGTTTCATCTGCTTTAGAAAAATATGAAGAACGAGCGAAAGGCAATCCAGAATTTCAGCATTTGGGTAGAGTTCAAATCTCTAAAAATACGATTACATCAGAGGAGAATTTAAGAAGAGCAAATAAAGGGCATTCAGCAGAGAAGATCTCTGCCTTAAATATACATAGGGATCAATTGGAATCAATCCAGTTTACAGACTTTATAAACAGTCGTGAAAAAGACATTTTTCTGTGCCCTTATTTAACAGGTTCAGAAGAAGCAGATTCCCATTGGAAATTATTACGATTCGAGAAAGAGCAAGGCAGAATAACAATGATGACTATCGACCCTCTAGGAGTTTGTCACAAGACGGAAGAGATTGAATTATTAGATGCCCTACAAGAGGCTATAACGGCTGCAACTAGAGGAAAAGTTTATATGGAAATAGAGGAAACACCAAAAATGTTACAATTACAAGATAGAGGCAATAATACCGAATGCGGACCTGTGATTTGTTATATTGCAGACCAAATTGCCCAAGGCATTCCTCTTCAGGATATTCCTAAAGTTGATACGGAAATATTGCGAATTAATCAAGGTCATCGCGATAAGAGCCGGTCAAGTACAGTTATGCTTTAAATTTTGAATCAAAACCCATCTAAAATTTTGTGATTTTTACTTATTAATTTCTTGTTATTAATGCCAGCGCTAGATAGCGCTCTCTAGATCTCAAGACTGATTCATTTTTTGTAAATCAATCTATTCTTAATAAGAATTTAACAGAAATTTATTACTTCATTCGAGCCAAAAAAAATTGAGATGGCCTGTTTAGAAGATTTAGCTTCTTCTGCAATAAAAACGCCAGGCAGGCCACGCTCAAAAAGCTTCATCTATATGCCGAGCCCTCAAAAATAATATTAGGGGGAAAATCATGATCTCGATATCTAATACATCGCAATTCAAGCCCAACTCAAACGCGCCTTCTTCAAACAAAAAAATTTCACGGAATTGCCAAAAATAATTTCTCTGCATTCACGCAAGAAATTATTTTTAACTCCAAAAGATTGGCGGCTCTTGCTTCTGAATTTTATTCTTATTTTTTGCTAAAAAAACAAAACCTCGGGAAGCTTTATAATAATAGTCCCTCTTCGATCGGCACAAATCTTGATGCTGCTGAAATAAGAGAATCAGCGGTTAATTCTTTGACGCCGTAAACCTCAACTTCAACGCCAAAATCTTTTTTAATTTTCTGCACCAACAAATCAAAATCTCCGTCACCGGAAAGAAGAATAACCACATCAGATTCTTTGGCATATTCCATCATGTCGATCGTGATTCCAACGTCCCAATCACCCTTGGCCGAGCCATCACTTCTTTGAATGAATGGCTTCAACTTCACTTCAAAACCAATGCCCCGCAAAATATTTTGAAACTGTTTTTGTTTTTCATCAAAACGATCAATCGCGTAAGCAAAAGCTTTTACAACATTGCGATTCGCCGTAACTTTTTTCCAAAATGCGTTGTAATCAAAATGCCTTTGATGCCTTTGTTTTGTAGTGTAGTAGATGTTTTGTACATCAACAAAAATGGTGATGTTTTGCGGCTTAGTTTCCAAATTTTCCTTAAGAGTAATTAACGATAGTGACATCTAAAACATTATAGATCTGATGTGCCAATGATTAAATTAATTTGATAAAATTGAAAAAATTTCTGTCCATTTTTTGCGCCACAATTCTGCTTTCGTCACAAGTTCAAGCCGCCTCTGGTTTGTTTATTGGTTTTGATATATTGCATTCTCAAACTCGAAATAAATCTGACAATCCTTCAACATTACTCGGCCCAAGCGATGGCGCTAAAACCAATGCGAATAACGAGGGCTACGGTGCAAATCTTGGCTTTCGTGTTGATCCTTTGTTTCTCTTCGCTTCCGCAGAAATTTTTTACGAGCGCCTGAATTCTTCCGCTCGCGGCTTTAATCAAAACACTTCTGGCGCCGGTCCGAATTTTAAAATAAATGATCGCTTCGGCGCCAAAGCTAATCTTGGCATTACCGTTTTACCCTGGATCACTCCCTTCATAACTTACGGATTCGCTAGCCTTAAATATGACACCGACGTTTCTAATCGCAGAGCCACTCCACTTTACGGAGTCGGAATATTATTCGATATTCCTCTAACCGATCTCAGCATCAAAGCCGCTTACGACATTCAAAAATTCAATGCTCACTACCAAAATGGCCAAAGCAAAACTCAAATGGGCGTGGCACATTTGGGAATGATTTACACTTTTTAGACTGCTGAATTTTTTCTCATGGCAATCTTAGTCGCGACACCCGCATGTAAAATTTGAGCTATAAATTTCTCCTTGTTGATGTAGCGATATTTAAGGGTAAACATTAATCCCACTTGGCCACTGGCGGCAGAGACATCAAAATCGCTTCCACATTTCCACCGGTCATCAAGCCAAATCTTGTGCCACGATCGTAAAGAAGATTGAATTCGGTATATAATCCTCGCTTGCGCAATTGATGTTCGCGCTGCTCATCCGTCCATTTCTCAAACATATGACGACGCACTAATTTTGGGAAAATTTCGTGGAAGGCGCGGCCGACATTTTTGGTAAATTCGAAGTCATTTTCAAAATTTCCGCTGTCTAGATAATCATAAAAAATTCCGCCAACTCCGCGCGAAACTCCGCGATGTTTGATGAAGAAATATTCATCGCACCACTTTTTGAATTTGTCGTAATATTCGGGCGAGGCTTTGTCGCAAGAATCTTTAAAGGCTTGGTGAAAATCTTTTGTATCTTGTTCAACTTCAAACATCGGGTTCAAATCACTGCCGCCGCCGAACCAAGTTTTTTCTGTACAAATAAAACGTGTATTAAGATGCACCGCCGGAACCAAAGGTGAAGACATATGCGCAACTAATGAAATTCCGCTTGCCCAAAATTTTCCACTCGCCGCGGCAGGAATTTCTTTGCGAAATTCTTCGCTAAATTCGCCGTAAACTTCAGAAAAATTTACCCCAACTTTTTCAAAAACATTTCCCTTCATCACAGACATCTCGCCACTTCCACCACCTGCTCTATCCCAATTTTTCCGCGTAAATTTTCCGGGATTTTCCGCACCAAATTCCTCTTCAATTCTCTCAAATTCTGCACAAATTTGATCGCGTAAATTTCTAAACCATTCTGTGGTTAGATGCTGTTTTTCCTTGAGATTCATGGCTTTAGACTGAATTATTTTTTTAATGGATCACGTCATTCGACGAGGTAAGAATTCCAATACAATGAATTTTAAATCTGATTTCCTCCACGAGTTTTTTGCGCGCGGATTTTTTGCGCAAGCAACTCACCCGCAAGAGCTCGATGATTCTTTATCAAGCGAAAGAATCACCGCTTACATTGGTTTTGACTGTACCGCAAAATCACTGCATGCCGGCAGTTTGATTCAGATCATGATCCTGCGCCTATTACAAAAACATGGGCATAAGCCAATTGTTCTTCTTGGTGGCGGCACAACAAAAATTGGCGATCCTTCCGGAAAAGATGAGGCTCGGCAAATTTTATCCGATCAAAAAATCTTCGAAAATCTTACCGGAATTAAAAAAACTTTAGAGAAATTTATTCGCTTCGGCGGCGGCGCTTCTGATGCAATGATGGTAAATAATGACGACTGGTTACGTCACTTGAATTACATCGATTTTCTCCGCGACATTGGAAGACATTTTTCGATCAATCGCATGTTGGGTTTTGATTCGGTAAAGACGCGTCTAGAGCGCGAACAGCCTCTCTCTTTTCTCGAATTCAACTACATGATTTTGCAGGCTTACGACTTTTATGAGCTGAATAAAAAATACGGCTGCACCCTACAAATCGGTGGATCAGATCAATGGGCTAATATTATTAATGGCGTTGAATTGATTAGAAAAAAAAGCATTGAAAATTTCCACCAAGCATCATTCGGATTAACCTCGCCACTTCTCACAACTTCTAGCGGAGCAAAAATGGGTAAGACCGCAGAAGGTGCGATTTGGCTTGATGAATCAATGCTCTCGCCTTTTGATTATTTCCAATATTTTAGGAATACTCACGACGCCGATGTTGGTAAATTCTTAAAACTTTTCACTGATTTAGAACTGGCAAAAATCGCCGAGCTCGAAAAACAAAATATCAACGAAGCCAAGAAAATCCTGGCCTTTGAAGCTACAAAAATTTGTCACGGCGAAAAGGCGGCAGATGAAGCAATGCAAAAAGCTCA
>CAIQBQ010000100.1 GCA_903870105.1 uncultured Alphaproteobacteria bacterium
AGGGATAGGAATCAATTTTTAAGAACAATCGAAGAGGCAGAGGCAGAGCTAGCAACTCTGCAGCTCAGATTGAGGGAAATGGAATATGAGGTTTCAAAAACAATTTTTAAAAAAATCTCTGTCTCTGCCCTGGCAAATGCGCGAGCAAAAGTTGCCAGTAAAGAGAAATCTTTAAAAGATTACAGAAATTACAGAGACGGTAGTGAATCTTACCAAGGAAGGTCATTAGATCATTCGTGCAACCAGAAATATCGAGCTCTTAGTGCCCTTCTTGGCTCAGACGATAAAAAGAGTATCGACCTTGATAAGAGAATGGGAATCGCGCATGGCGATTTAAGTCTTACCCTCGACATGATAAGGCGGGGCTCTGAGTTTTCTTCGGATGAGATTGTGCTTAATAGCAATTTGAAATATCAAAAAGCTGCAAGCACAATAGGAAAAGCTTTTAGAAACCTTAAAAGTCGGCGCGATGGTCTTGATGGCAGAGGAAAAAGTCCTGGGTCAGCTAGTAGCCTTCTAGATAAAAGAGTTGAAGATCTCTTGGAGCTTCATCTAGGGGAATCAACATATTCTTTCGAATTAAATTCAGATGAAGAAGGTGATTCTGAATATAAAATCAGTAAAGAAGATTTTGAAAGAGACTATAAAGATGGCGCCATTGAGGAAGTTATAGGCACTGAAGTTTCCAACGGCAATACTGGGCTAGTTGTTCATAAATTTTTTGGGTCAGCGGGTTTACGAGATTTTACTGAGCAAGTTGCTAATGCAAATAGAGGAGAAAAGAAAGGCATTGATCAAGTATCGATCGCTCATATTAAAGATATGCCGATTGGCGAAGGGGGTAGAACACAAGATTCTTTTTGTGTTGTTGTTTTGAGTGATGAGGGCACGACTAAGATTTTTTCCAAAAAAATTAACGAAGTTTCTGAGCGCAGTGCAGCTATTTACCAAGCAAATCTTGAATTTGAGACCAAATATAAAGGAATAGAAGAAGCAATAGCAGTTCTGACGGAATCAAGCGCTAAAATAAAAAAAATATCTAAAGCTGATGAATTATCAGATGAAAAATTTTTGGAAGCAGCAAAAGATCAATTCTCAGAATCTTATAGAATTTCTTCTAACGCAGTTAGTGGATTGCGTGAATGCCTTAAGGGTGTTGATAAAGGAAAAGATGATTTGTCGGAAGAGTTGAAAAAAATGGATGATCGCTTTCAAGCTTTCATGGAAACTTCCGAAGGTGTTTTTTTCGAAGAATGGTTTAATGGGGTTGAAACCAAAGGTAAAACTGAATTTACAGAATTTACATCGATAAAAAATATCGCAGAAGTTAGAGCGAGGATTAAAAGTTTGATAATAGATGGTGATTCAACCATAGATATGAGGAATAGAGCGCGTCAAAAAACCTCAAAACAAATTCAAACAGAGATTGCTGCAAGAGTTAAAAGTTCAAAGGAAGCGAATAATTTTATATTAAAGCTCGATGGCCTTGAGGTTGCGAGTGTGATAGCAGAATATGGGAGTATTGGTGCAAAAGGCAGAGAAGGTTTGGAAAAATTACTCAAAGAAGAAATGC